>JBPCJY010000273.1:0-10405 GCA_051004815.1 Ktedonobacteraceae bacterium | reverse complement strand
TTTTTTGTTTTCTCCTGCCTGTTTCCTTTCCCGGGTTTTTTTTTTTTCTCTTTTTCCTCTGAGTCCCTGCTCTCCTCCCCCCCCCCCCCGGCACACAAAAGGCAGGATGTTATAGGAAACCCGCACGGCACACAAAAGGCAGGATTAGACGACAAAAATCCTGAAAAGTCACTTCTATGACACCTATCTCTACTCTATACTACGCAACGGCTATACAGACGCTGCAAGGGTCAGGGTTGGATAGCAGCAGGGGTAACAAAAATACAGCGTATCCAAAGCAATCAGATACGCTGTATTGCATGTGACGATTCCCTTTAGATTAGGCCAAGGCCTCCAGGGTACATTTGTGTTAGTGGCGTTGTAGCAATGCGTTGACCGCTTCGACGATGCTATGTGCGCTAATACCGGCCTCTTCCATGAGTTCGGCAGGGGTACCGGAACCGGGCATCGACTGCACAGCCAGTTTGACAATCTGTGGGCTGGTACCGTCCTGTTGGGTAAAGACCTCTAATACGGCGTCGCCGAGGCCACCTTCGGGCCAATGGTCCTCAACAACGATAATTTTATTGCCAGCTTCCTGGGCGGCTGTTAACAGAGTTTCTTCATCCATTGGCTTCACTGAGTAGGCATCAATGACGCGAATATTTATCCGTTGGCTCTGCAACTGGTCGTACGCCTTCAAGGCTTCGTGCAGGGTGATACCGGCAGCTACCACGGTCAAACGATCCTTGTCAGATTTGCGTACCACTCGGCTGCCACCGATCTTAAACTCTTCATCAGGGCTGTATAGCACCGGCGTGTTCTCACGGGTAGTACGCATATAGACAATACCACCGTGATTGGCCATCAGTGCCACTAACTGCGCTGTTTGGTTAGGATCACTGGGATAGAGCACCGTACTGCCATAGACGGCACGCATCATTGACAGGTCTTCTAAGGCCATCTGCGAAGGCCCATCTTCACCGATTGAGACACCAGCATGGGAGCCAACCAGACGAATGTTCGCACGAGAGATGGCCGCCATACGAATGAAATCATAGGCACGCGAGAAGAAGGCTGCGAAGGTGGAGGCAAATGGTATCTTATGCCGTACGCTCATGCCCACTGCCGCGGCCACCAGTTGCTGTTCGGCGATGTACTGCTCAAAGAAGCGGTCGGGATAGGCTTTGGCAAATTCAATGGCATAGGTTGAGTTACTGACTTCGCCATCCAGTGCAACGACATCAGGGTTGGCAGCACCAAGAGCCTGCAAAGCATCGCCATAGGCTTTGCGCGTGGCAACTGGTTTACTGGAGTCGTAGCGTGGTAATTCCACAGCTTTCTTCTCAGCTTCCGGTGCTGGCTGGCCCGCGGCAGGCTTTTGCACAGGGTAGGTCTGGCTGCGTACAGGATGCAACTCTTGAATGGCCTGCGCCTCCTGCTCTTTATTGAGTGCCTTGCCATGCCAGCCGTCTTTATTTTCTACCAGGGAGAAGCCCTTCCCCTTGATCGTCTTGGCAACAATCAGAGTAGGAGAGCCATTGGGCTGCGCAGCCTGTGTAAAGGCAGAGTTGATTTCATCGTAGTTGTGTCCATCAATCACGATGGCGTTCCAGCCGAAAGCCCTGGCACGCGCCTCGTAGGCGGCAGTATTCCAACCGAGGTCGGTCTCACCGCGCTGGCCCAAGCGGTTGCAGTCGAGAATACCAACGACATTGTCTAGTTTATAATGGGATGCATGATCGAACGCTTCCCAGATTGAGCCTTCGGCCATTTCGCTGTCACCCAGAAGCACCCAGATATGATAGGGAAGTTTATCCAGGTATTTACCTGCCAGCCCTATGCCAACGCCTATTGGTAGGCCCTGTCCCAGTGAACCGGTGGCAACATCTACCCAGGGTAATACGGGAGTTGGATGTCCTTCGAGGCGGCTGCCAAATTTGCGCAGCGTCAACAATTCCTCGTCGGAAATAGCTCCGGCTGCCTTATACATAGAGTAGAGCAAGGGCGCGGCATGGCCCTTTGAGAAGATAAGGTGGTCGTTGTTTGGATTCTTCGGATTGTCAAAGTCGTAGTGCAGGTAGCTCATCATTAAGACAGACATCAGATCTGCTGCTGACATAGAAGAGGTGGGATGGCCGGAGCCTGCGGCAGTTGTAGAGCGAATACTGTCTACGCGCAATTGCTGGGCCAGGTTTGTCCACTGCTGCACCTGTGAGTTGGTTTCAGTTGTTGTCATTCTTTAATCACTCCTCGTTTTTCAAGGCACTACTGTGTTATCCAGTGGGTACTCTATCATTGTAGGATATAAGCCAGAGAAACGGCAAGCTGAAGCTTGTCACAACCTGTATAATGAGGGAAAATGTACAAGGCCTATGATCTCGCCGCAGCCTTAACTCAATCCTTCGCCAGCTCTGGGCCTGTCGTAATCGACGTGATTGTCGATCGTGCCGCGATTGTGCTGTATTAAAAGGGAGAACGCGGGTGCCAGACATCTGTCCTGCACCTGCGCTCTCCCTTTTTCATAGAATGATTTGTGTCTCAGATGAAGTTTTACCTTCTCTCTGTCTTACGAGACCACATTGCTACAAGACCACATTGCTTGCCAGGACATCAAAGGCAGCCCCCGTGGGCATCGCAGCATTATCTTCATTGAAGATGGCCCATTTGCCGTTGTGGTAGTACACGGCGAGATTGCTGGCAACGTAGGTGCCACCGTGCGCGGCTGGGTTGCAGTTCGGCATTGCGAAGACAACCTCATTAGGATTATTGTTCGTTATGGTATTGTCGATATCAGTATGGTTGCCCGTTGTGTTCGTGGAAGTGGCTGTTTGAGGGAAAGGGCTGCTACAGCCGTCAGAATGATGAGGCTGGCTTTTCTCGTTAAAAGTGATCTCATGACAAATCTCCTACTGTGTTCTACAATTCCCCATTAGACTGTAGAATGTTTACTGTCAATAGATAGACCCAGTATTCAGCTTTATTTAGAGTGATTCAGAGCGGTAATAGCTCACATTATTGGGATCACAAAGACAAGCAGAAAGAAGAGGTGTGTTATGGAAATGATTATTCTCATCGGTCTACAGGGGGCGGGTAAAAGTACTTTTTATCGCACCTATTTCGCGGAAACACATGAGCTTGTCAGTAAAGATTTGTTGCGCACCAGCAAAAATCGCAATAAAAATCTGCGACAAACCGAGTGTATTGAAGAAGCCTTTCGAGAGCATCATGCAGTGGTCATAGATAATACTAATGTCACGGTGGCAGAGCGTGTCGCCTTGATACAATTAGGGAAGGCGTATCATGTACAAGTAATTGGATATTATTTTGAAGCTGGGGTGAAGCAATGCCTTGAACGCAACAGGGGGCGCGAGGGCAAAATGCAAGTGCCAGATAAAGCGATCTACATCACGGCGGCGAGGCTGGTACGCCCTACGTATGCCGAAGGCTTTGACAAGCTCTACTATGTACAAAGTGGGGAAAATGGTTCTTTTCTGATACGTGAATGGGTTGAGGAGGCTGATTTGGGATAGCTCACGTCCAATCTCGACTATGCTATAGTATCTTATAACAGAGCAGCTAGCGAAAAGGAATAGAAGCGCGTGAATAGCATAAGGAACGTTATTGTTATATATAGTCCGCATGCGGGCAGGTCGGCACAACTGGCCCAATCATTATCATTGCTGGAGCACGTCGGATTTCATGTTGCCCAGGTTATTCCAATAGCGGAACTTGATGCTCTGGCTGCTCAGGGAGCGGATTGGCAAGCGCAAGGTGCTGATCTCGCGGTAGCCGCTGGTGGAGATGGTCTGGTTGGAGGGGTCATCGCACATATTGTGCAGAGCGGATTACCTCTCGGCATTTTACCACTGGGAACCGCGAACGATATCGCTCGTACATTGCACATTCCGATGGAGCTTTCCCAGGCAATAGACGTGATCGTACATGGTGCGGTACAGGAAATAGATATCGGGACAGCGCAACCAGCAGAGCAGGCACCGCACACTGCCACTTCGGCTACGGATGGGCCGGTCATGACCTATGTAGCTCGACAAAAGCACGGATTTTTCGCACACGTTCTGACTGTGGGACTCAATGTGCAGTTTGCACGACTGGCAACCAACGTGGCTATCCGCCAGCGTTTTGGACGCATGACCTATCCTCTATCCGCATTAGAGGTTTGGCGGAGTCACGAGGCGTTGGATGTTGAGTTACACTTTGCGGGATTAGTGCAACCAAAACTACATCCTTTTCTGCAAAGGCCATTCTTGACAGGCACAACAAACGCAACAGGCAGCACTGAAGCGGTAAGAGAACTTCTACCGTTGCGCTGTCGCGCCCTACAAGTGACCGTTATCAATGCACCGATTTTTGGTGGACAATGGCAACTTACTGTACCGGGTGCCAGTATCAACGATGGGTTGTTGGATATTGTGGTCATAGAGGATGTAGAATTGGGCAAACTCAGTACGAAAATTGCCCAATTCTTTAATCTGCCAGGGACGGGAGCGGCACAACCGCTTGCTAAAGGGGAAGATCGGTTCGTACACACCGTGGCGGAATTAACTGGTATCCCCGGTATTCATCATTTGCAAGCGCAAGGTGTCCATATCAAGACGAGTGCTGATCCACGGGATGTGACGCTGGATGGGGAGGTACGGGGACAGACGCCGATGTTTGTTCGCCTGGCACCACAGCGGCTACGGGTGGTGGTCCCACGATAAAGGCCAATTTCTTTGTCAACCAGAAGCCAATCTCAACTGCTGGGCCTACGCCAAAGGCAAAGAGCAAGGTACCAAGACCAGTGGTACCACCCAGGAAGAAACCGATCACCAGGGCCGAACACTCTATAGCGGCACGCACAAAAGCGATTCTCACATGCGTCAACACATGCAAGCGCATCATCAATCCGTCACGCGGCCCTGCCCCCAGACGTGGAGTGATGTAGAAAGCAGTGCCAATGCCCATCAGTAACACTCCAATGGCATCTAACAGCAGACGTAATACTAGTGGTGATGCACTTAAATCAGGAAGCCAGTTACTGCGCAATTGTGCATCGACAAAAATTCCGATGAGCAACATGTTCAAGACAGTGCCAACACCAGGGCGAACTTTGATGAGCAGGCCACCCAGGATAAGCAAGCCGCCTACGAGTATGCTGGCCTGTCCAAAACTGAGGAGGGTATGACGGCTGATACCCTGATGTAACACATCCCATGGCCCCAATCCCATAGCGGAACGATAGGTGCAGACGATGCCTACAGAACAAAGAAAAAGGCCAAAAATCAGTACTACCAGACGGCGTAGATAGGCCAAAAATGAAAAGGTACACGAGGTTGATAATTGCATGAAAGAGATGTCCTTACTACTATATCTCCTTCCAGTGTACTGAAGATTTTCCGTGGACGCAACAGCCAACTATGCTTTGGATGTACGAATTGGTTGTAGGCAAGCAATGCATATACTCCCGTCAGCCCCCTGTATGAACAACCAGAACCTTTAGTGTCTTGTATAGGAGCGCGAGATCACCTGTCAACGAACGTGTATCGATATAGCGTATATCGAGCAATACGCGCTCGTCATAATTGATGTGTTGACGCCCGCTGATTTGCCACAAGCCAGTAATGCCGGGCCGTACAGAATGCCGTTTCTGGGCATACTCACCGTAACGCGGTAATTCACTCGGATGGATGATCCGCGGCCCCACCAGAGACATCTGTCCAAGCAGGACGTTAAACAGTTGTGGCAACTCATCCAGACTTGCTCTACGCAGAAAACGACCGACCTTCGTAATGCGAGGATCATGCGCTAACTTCATATTTTGTAGATATTTCTGTATCAGTTCAGGATGTCTTTCCAGGTATTCGTCTGCATTGGCTATCATCGTGCGAAACTTGAGGGCGTAAAAACGTTTCCCGTGTTGTCCAATAACTTCCCTGAAATAGAGGATGTCACCACCATCATCAAGTTTAATACAGAGAGCAATGACCAGGAATACAGGTAAGAGCACAAACAAACCAATGGCAACCAGGGCAATATCGAGCAAACGTTTTAAAAAATAATAGAATAATGAGGGCTTATATACGATCTCGGTGCTGATGGTGCTCAGAGGAAAACGGGTAGGAGCCAGTTCCATCTCTGGGGGTGAGGGTACAATTTGTTGGTACTCGCTTTCTTCTCGAACTTTTGGCATGGTTGAGGTTATTCGTTTCATGCAGCTATATTCCCTTCTACAACATCCTTGCGATGCCTATAAGAAGGCATCCTCTTCTATGATACATAGTGGCGCAAGTGATGAACCTCAACATGATTTCCTCCATACATGCCAGGTTATTCATGCGAGGCAGCAGCTTTCATGTAGACCTCTCTGTTCAGCAGAGCAGTTTGTTCCCAAGAGAAACGGGACGATTGTAGGTGTCCGGCGGCGATCATACGCTGACGCAAGGCTTCGTTTTGCGAGACCTGTTGCATTGCGGCGGTTATCTCTTTGGCTTGAAGCGGGTCTACGAGCAGGGCCGCGTCTCCGGCAACCTCTGGCAATGAGGAACTGGTGGTGGTAATCACAGGGCAACCAGCAGCCATGGCTTCTACGACCGGGAGGCCAAAGCCTTCATATAATGATGGGAAGACGAGGCAGATTGCCATCTGGTAGAGCGCGATGAGGTCTTGATCGGGAATGTGTCCAAGGAAGTACACACTATCTTGAAGTTCAGCCATGTAACGAAGAATATCTTCGCAATGCCACCCTTTGCGTCCGACGATCACCAGCGCAGGGCAGGCCGAGCCAAGTTGCTGCCTCAGTTGTACGTAGGCATCGAGTAACGTTGGCAGGTTCTTTCGTGGCTCTACCGTCGCAACTGTCAGGAAGTAGGGGTCACGTAGCTGGTAGCGTAGGCGTACCTCTTGTTTGAGCGTGTCACTGGTACATGTGCGAAATTCTGCTCGTACAGCCCCTGGTGCAATAGAAATTTTGGGAAGATAGTGGGTACCCAGGAAATGTCCCATTTCTGCTTTCGCATGCGTTGAAAGTGTTACCACCTGCGTACTGGTATAAGCTCCGCGAGCAAGTAGTGTGCGGAAGTATAGGCGACCATGCAACGTTTGTGCCTGTGCATAACGCCATGGCCCGGCATCGTAGAAGGTCATGACTATGGGCGGTCCAAAGGGTTGTAGCAACGGGGGTGGGAAGGCGGGGTAATGCATGACATCCAGGTGTAGACGCGGAAGAATAGACGGGAACCAGCACTGCTTGCTAAGCAACTCGTTTCTGGTTGGGCAGATGAAAGCATCGAACAGATGTTGCAGTGATAGAAAATCCGGGTGTATTTCCTGTGAAAAGAAGAACACATAGCGCAGCGCGGGTTCTGTTTCCGACAGCAGGAGAAGCTGTTTCGCCATCTCCGCGCTGTAACGGAAAATGCCGGTCGGGCGTCGCCAAATGCCTGTAAGATCAATTCCTACACGTAACTGTTTCATCATCATGACACACTCCTCTAAACAATAGTACCTCTATACAGTATAATTGCCCAGCAAATTTGGATGAATCCCTATAATGGCTTGTAGAGGATGGTAGTGTTTGTTGCGGGGGTGAACTCCTGTCAACGTGCTTTGATCATCCCTACACACGACATGCAATGGAAGCCTATAGGCAAAGGTAGCCGACAAAGTTTGGGTAGGAGTGTGATAAGGAGGAGTAAATAGAGTTGGCAGAAGAAAAATTTATATCCGTAGAAACCCGTTTCATCGTGCCCTTACGTCAGTCTCTGCCGCCCACGACAGCAATGATTGTCCTCACCAGTTATTTATTGCTGAATCTGGGATGTGTATTGCTGATAGCGGATTCGCTCATCCTGGGTATCACGGGTGTGGTGGCGATTAATCTGCTCATGTTTCTCTTTTTACGGCCTCAGTGGGTCGTTCCAATGTACATTTTGATAGCAGGGCCTAGTGTTTCACTCCCGATTGGCTCAGCAGGAATATTTTCGCGACTCTTCGGGGGCAACCTGCTCTTCGCTCTGGTTGTAGCTATTGGGCTTGTCCGCACGATAATATCCGAACGGGCAAGCAGAGGAGCCTTCGCGGAGCGTGCCAATTCCTCCGCTCCTCTACGGCAACTTTTGCGCCTGCCCAACCTGGTGGTGCCACTCGTTGCACTGGTTCTTGTCGGGCTAGCCTCGATTATTTACTCGAGGCTGCAACCAGATACTAGTGTAGTGTACTCATTTCGCCATTCTGATGTCTCTCTTATCGTGGTAAATAGCATGGAGATAGCCATGCTGCTTGGCTTACCTGCCATACTAATGATTGCGCCCGGTCTATTTCGGACGATGCGTGACGTGAAGCTGATCGTACGGGCATTTATTGGGATCGGGATGCTGTACGCGCTAGGAACCATCTTTGCTGGGCCGCTGGGCTTGCTCTCACAAGAGTTGATTCTGGGCTATCGGCGTCCAGTCGTTTTCGGTGAGACCTCCAGTAATCTTGGTATGCTCCTGGTACTCTTCGCCTGCATAGCCCTGGGCCAGGCCCTTTACGCACGCAAGCCCCAAGCGTCTTTAGTCTGGTGGCTCTGTACGCTCATCTTCAGTTGCGCTGTCATTATGACATTTGGGCGCGAGTCGTGGATTGGGCTGGGTTTATCAATGCTGGGAATGATCGGTTTGCGCACCAGAAACTTAGCAATACTGATCATCGTACAGGCATTTCTGATTCTCCTATTCGTTCCAGGTGTGAGCGACTTTTTCAACCCGGAGAAGGTCTACGGTATTGACCGTCTGATCATGTGGCAGGATGCTATCGCTATCTGGCAGCGCCATCCCTATTTTGGTGTTGGAGCGGGTAACTACCAGTTTTTTGATATCGCCTACGGTACGGATGTCGGAGGCGTGGCCCATAATCAGTTTCTCGAAGTAATGGCTGAGATGGGAGTACAGGGTCTGCTCTGCCTATTGTGGAGCCTTGTTGCTATTGCTCGCTGTATGGTGCAGCATTTTTCTGCTGCAACAACAAGGCAAGGGAAAGCGATTGCACTTGCCTATATTGGCTACTTCATTACAATTATCTTCGGTGGATTCTTCGCGGACTCCTTCCTTCCTTCGGTTGCCGCTGCTGGTGGAACGTTCGCAATGCTGTGGATTTCGTATCCATGGCTGCTGCTTGGGCTGGTGCTGACAATACCCCGCTGGGAGCAATCTGCCTGTAAGCAAGATTTGCTTGAACCGGGCCAAGCCATAGAAAAGCACCTCCGCGCAGGAAATGGGCAGGCTTCTAAGGGTGTTGAAGTGGGAAAGTGAGGCAGGTGTTGTGAAAAGGAGGATTACCTGTGAAAATACTGCAAGTTGTCTGGAATTTTCCAGATACTGTCATGCGTCCCTTTGATATGTATTACTTCTACTGGCCTATGAGGGAGGCCATACTGCGCGGTTGGGAGGCCGAAGTGCTGACCTTCCAGGTAGATAGCTCGCAACCTATGGAAGAGGCCATTGATGGCATTCGCGTTCGTCGCTGCCCGGCAAGCGGGCGCAAAGGACGACCTTTCTCCTGGCCTTTTATTCATGCACTCCTCACGACAGATGCTGACGTGATTCATTGCCATGGCTATGGAGAAAAACACAGTGAACTGGCTATACTCCTTGCAAGGCTGCGCGGGCGTAAAGTGATCTTTACCCCTCACTTTCATGCCTACCCGTATCGCCGTTCCGTGCGCGAACTCTACGACAGGACCCTGGGGCGTTTCTTTTTCAACCAGAGTGACCGGGTGATTGTATTTACTGATTATACTGCTGGCCTGCTGCGGAATCTCGGAGTGGACGAGAGGCGACTACAGGTGATTCCGCACACCTCACGGCCAGAGGTGTTCGCGGAACAGGCGAGAGAGAGAGAAGCGGGAAGTTTACTGTGTGCAGCCGGGGTCAGAGGTAATCCGCTGATCCTGGGAGTAGGGCAACTGCTTGAACGCAAGGGGTGGGAGCATACAGTGCGCTGTCTGCCATCAATCCTGGCACGTTTCCCACAAGCACGGCTACTGATCATCGGGTCATCGCGGCCAGCGGAACCTGCATTTCGCGAACGCCTGGAGCAATTAGCGACGGAACTGGGCGTTATTGACAGCATACAGATCCGACAGGACAACTCGCCGGAATTTATTCGAGACGCGTATCGCTCGGCCACGATCTTGACTCATCCATCATTTGTCGAAAGCTTTGGCCTGGTGCTCTTGGAGGCGATGACTGTCGGTATTGCGGTGGTGGCACATAACGGTACAGGCATTCCCTGTATTGTAGACGATGGCGTGACAGGTTATGTGGTGGATGTGCACGATACGCAGGCCTATACCGAACTGCTACTTTCGCTGCTGAGTGATCCTGCCTTGCGCCAACGCATGGGAGCGGAAGGTCGACGGCAGGCCATAACACGATTTGGCCAG
>JBPCJY010000272.1:0-11995 GCA_051004815.1 Ktedonobacteraceae bacterium | reverse complement strand
TGCCCCTGTTGCCTCCTGGTGATTGATCGTGATCTGAATGCTGCCATAAACATCACAGCGGTGGGATTACACCGCGTGGGTTTGCCCCAAGAAGCCCCTGCATTTATGCATGGGGAGTAATCACCCTCTCAGCCCCTCTCGGAGAAAAGCTTCGACGTACGATTGCCAGCTTTTTAAAACGGGCGCGTGTCAACCCACCATGTCTTCCGTGACGTAAACCCAACCGCTTGGCGAGACATAAACACCTACTCCTACGCTGTGGAGTGTCTGTGAGGTGAGATGTATGCGATGCCAGCTAGCTGGACTATCCGGCTCGTTCACCATGCCTTCTTGAATCGCTCCAATCTGCGCTTCTTCATTCCCCAGCGTTCCATCGCTTCCCGTCGCCGAGATAGCCTCGCCGCAATCGTTGTTGTTAGGGAATTCATAAGTAATACGCATACATCCGAAAGCATTGTCCCCATCCGGGCAGGAATGACTGAACCCACAGTTATCCATATTCCAACTATGCAGCCGTGCGCCATTCGCCAATGTAGCGTTCCAGGTAAAGAGATACAAACCTCGGCTAGCGCGATCATGGTTAATCTGGTTAAATAAATACCACTCGATGGCAGTCGAATTGGCAGTAATAGGTGGTGAACCCCACGGTGACAGCAATGGAACCGATCCTGTATTGTGTGTGCTATGATCACCTGTGCAGCAATAGCCCCACCAACCGGGCGATGTCACAGGTGTTGTCTGCACAATACTCACTACTTGCACTGGTTTTGGGGTTGGTACTAACACGGATGCCTCTATATGAGATGGTTGAAGGTGGGTTGGTACGAAGAGTACAAAACCTGCAATTTGGCCTGTACCCGTGGCTTGTGCCACGATTGAGGTCATTGTACCGCCGGCTACCACGACTAACGCGAACGCGGTTAACCAACAGATGGCTGTTTTCCGGAACATTGGTTGTCCTTTCTATGACGTCCACACTGTTGCTCCTATCGATGTAGTATAGGGTATCATTGTGCTTGTCTATGCGCTTGTGTGCATCAAGTCAAGCTAGCACCAGGGCTTCACGACGGTAGTTTTTACGGTGAAATTGCCACTCCCTTATAGTACTTCTAGCTTATTGGCATATGCAGCTTTCTTAACCTGCTACTAGTATCGACAGATAACAATGGAGTCTACAGGCATTGCTATTGCGGACACTAACACATCCCTGGAAAGTAATGATAAACTAGCATTGTAGGATTACGTAACGAGGCACTCTGCCATTCATTGGGAAGACGTAGACTAGTGTAGGGGCCGATTCATCGCGCCCACCGCCGATTCATCGGCCCGTACCCGCATATCAGAAAGCAATGCTTTATGGCACAATCAGAGATGCAAACTGTTGGCGCAGTAAATTCAAGCGTAAAAACGCTGGTGCGTCCCGACAGAGGCGAACGGCGGCTACGACGCACTGCCGCCTGGATTATGCTCGTCTGTCTCCTCCAGGGACAACTGGGCGCGGTATGGGATAGAGAATGGCACTTCTATGTTGGGCGCGATCAGTTTTGGACACCACCGCATACACTTATCTACTCGTGCGTGACCGGGGCAGGACTGATCGCCCTGGCTATTGTGCTTGCCGACACGGTGCGTTACTTTAAAGGCGTACCCGGCGTTGACGATACCTCGACTGTCCGCATTTTCAAGCTATTCCACGCGCCCTTGGGTTTTATCATCGCTGGTTTTGGTGCCCTACAGGCACTGGCCTCGGCTCCGCTTGATAACTACTGGCATAATTTGTATGGCATTGATATAGCCTTGTGGGCTCCTTTCCACATGATGGGTGTCACCGGTGCAATCATTGGGAACCTGGGCATGGTCTATATATTCGCTTCAGAGGTTGCCATCGAACGTGATGCGGGCTATCCCTATCAGCGTTTCCTGGGGCTGAGTTGGCTCGAATGGGGGACACTGCTCATTCTGGCCGGATTGCTGAACTTCACCCTCATCGGCTTCTTGCAGTTCCCCATTGCCACCTTTGGTTTGCTGCAAATTCCTACCTATGCATTGCCAATAGCAATCTCCTGTGCGCTCGTCTTGCTAGGAACAGTGCGTTTTACTCACAAGCCGGGTACCGCAACACTGATCATCTTCCTTCTCGCCATCCATACGATCTCGGAAGGAATTTTTGTTCCCTGGGCCATTCGTACCGCCGTTATTCAGCAAGGGATGTCGTATCGTATCCCAGGAGAAATACCATATTTCAATGTAACCGATGCCGCCTTACCGCTTCTCTTTATTGTCTCAGCGTTGATAGTTGATGGGGTAGCCCTCTGGCGACAACGTCATGGCTATACACTGGGCGGTTCTACCCGTGGCGTCTGGTTGTTGGGTATAATAATCACCTTGCCTCAATTGCTGATTGCACCATGTCTACTCTTAAGCTCGTGGGATTTACCGCGTGTTTTCCTGGAACAGGTTGGTGTCGATATTCCACCAGGATTGAAGTTACAAGCGGCTTTGATCGCTGTGCCGGCCATCCTCGCTTGTGGAGTCGTGGGCGCATTCATGGGGGCGAACTTCGGCGATATCTGGCGTTGGAATAAACATTGAGAAGCTTAGTGCAAGAAAGAGGGTTTTCTATGTGCAGGCGCGGAATGCTACTCGCTGGCACCAGCTTCATGCTTGTTTGCATTGGTGTCTTTGCGCTACTGCCGACAGTGGCCCTGGCTAGTGGCCCTGCTCGTACTGTAACCCTGGCTGCTGGTCCCTATGTCGTCAATGTCAACCTCTACCAGGACCCTCCGATAACAGATCAATCGGTAGAGGTCACAGTTGTGCCTCAAGAGAGCGGGATACGACTCTCCGGTCGTATCTTAATGATGCCTGGCTTGGGTACCGATGCGGTAGAATTGCACTCGCAGTTATCACCTATGGGCCAAACCAGTACATTGGTCGGCTCAGTGAGAATGCCAGTGCGCGGCGCATGGCAACTTGTCGTTCAGCTTGCTGGCCCACGCGGCGCGGGTGAAGCAAGTTTTGCCGTCACAGTGGCAGGTCCAGGAGCCATCCCTGTCTGGTTAGGATGGCTCATTGCACTCACACCTATGCTGGGTATCGCGTGGCTGTTATGGCATCAGTTTCGTTATCGCCAGAAACTAGTGGCACACGCAAAGTAACGCTGGTTCTGCGTTACACATGTGTGTCGTTGCGTTTCAGTAAGTAGCCTGTCACTATTCCCAGCACGATAATGGTGGCGATGAGGGCCACCCAGGTGATGAGCAGATAGTTCAGATCGTGTTGATAGGTGTTACATGCATCACATGTGCCGAATACTTTATCGCCATTGCCGATCAAATTCAGCGATGACCCCAAAGCCGCCATTGACCAACGCAACGAAAATAAGGCTCCGAAAATTTGGATAGGGATACTTTTCAAGGGAAACATGCTGCCCGAAAAGATGACCTGCGGGAGCAGCAAGAGCGGGATAAAACTCATCGCCTGATCGTTGTTGCGCACTAATGCTGAGATCGTCAATCCTACCATTAAACCAGCGATAGAGGTAAGCGCAAGCGTAATATAGACTTCCCACACTTCTGGTAGGAAGATGCCGTTGTGCAATGGAGCAGCCAGAGTCACAATAAAAAGGAGCACCGCGCATTGCAGCAAGCAAATCACGCTCAATACAACGATTTTGGAGAGGAGGTAAGGCATGATGCCAAGATTCACCGTCCGTTCTCTGCGGTAGATATGTATCTCTTTGACAATTTCGCGAGCGGCATTGATACTGCCAAACATGATTGCCGCAAAGGACATGACAAAGAGGAATCTCTGCGCGTCACCTTGATTGTCCAGGGAAATAGGTGGCATGAAGATAGTGGTTTCATTCAGCGTGTGGATCAGAATGAAGAGGATAACACCTATGATCGGTGCTTGCAACAGCAGAATAGCGAGATTCCATTTATCATTCCAGAGCAGTTCTATGTAGCGTAGCGAGAGTACGATAAACTGCTTCCACGGATTGCCACGTTTCGTCTTGGACGATTGTGCATGAGTTCGCAGCTCTTGTGTCGTCTGGACAGGTCTTTGACTGAGCGGTTCTCCAATATATTTTTGATACGCTGGCGATTGCCCAAATCTCTCCTCTGCATCAGCCGGAACCGTTGGATGGTCATCCGTTGGTTCTAAGAGATTATAAATCTCGGCAAAGTCTGGCTGTTGAAAGTATGTTTTCGCTTCCTCGGCGGGGCCATAGTACACCACGCGACCACCATGACCCAGAAAGCAGATGGCATCACACACGTTGATATTACTGGTCGCATGAGTGACCAGAATAATAGTATGTCCTTTATCAGCCAGTTTACGTAAGAGGAGCATCATCTTGCGATCCAGGCCGGGATCAAGGCCCGAAGTGGGTTCATCCAGGAAAAAAAGGCTAGGGTTCGCCAGCAACTCCAGGGCAATAGAAATGCGTTTGCGCTGCCCACCGGAAAGTTTCTTGATGAGCATGGTACGCCGATGCGTCATCTCCACATCTTCCAGTACCTCATCAATACGTTGCTCGATTTGTGTCTGGGTAAAGTCTGCTGGTAAGCGTAGTTTTGCCGCGTAATACAGGGCACGACCCACTGTTAAATCCCGGTGAATGATATCGTCCTGTGGCACGTAGCCAAGCTGTGATCTGAAGGCGGCGAGATGGTGATAATAATCTTGCCCGTTGTAGTAGACGGAACCTTGCTGGGCCGGTCGCAAGCCATTGAGCGCATCCATCAGCGTAGACTTGCCGGTACCGGAGCTGCCAACGAGCGCGACAAATGAGCGCGGAGGAATGCTCAAAGAAATGTTATTGAGCAGCACTGTCTTGGTACTTCCCACTACTTTGTGCAGGTCGAGCGCATCTATACGGATACTCTCGCTCTCGTCATATTGCGTGAGTTCAGTGCCGCTATAGATAAGTTTGAATGGCCCGATGCGTATTTCATCCCCAGCTTTGAGGAGAAGGCTGGTTACACTTAAGCCATTCACGTAGGTACGATTCGTGCTGTTAAGATCAGTGAGGCGGTATGTTCCCTCTTCCGGTGTGAAACGTGCATGGTGGGCCGAAACTTGTGGATGGCTCAGGACGACATCATTGTCCTGCTGACGCCCGATGGAAATAGTAGCCGTTTGTAATTGAATGGGTTGCATTAAGGGCAGCATGACTTGAGGTGTACCACTGCCATCATTGTAGGTCAGCGTAACTAAGGTGCCATGCTCATCTTCAATACGGAAAACATCGCCGTGCGTCAGTGTTTTGCGGAAAGACTTGTCGCCCCGAATCTTGCGGCCACGGTAGAGTAGGCCATTGCGCGTCTGTTGCCGCTCAGGATGAGGATGGATAAGCAGCCATTGATTATCCTGGCGCACAATTTGTAGATGATGGTCTGAGATGATCGGATCATCAATGACGATAGTGTTTGTGCTGTCCCGCCCAATGTTGACGATACCACTGGCAAGAGGATACGCCTTACTTGAGCCATTGGCGTTGTTGGTAACTTCCAGTGAAGGGATACCCAGTGTTGAGTATGGTGCAAGTTGTGTCATAGTAGGACGCCAGTTATTTTCCGGCGGTTGCTGTGTTGGCGAAGACGATAGCTCTGTTGCTATCCCTTCTCCTCCGGCAAGAGAAGGAGGAATGGGCATCGTTGGCATTCTAATTTCGGTAGGAAGAGATTCAATCGGTAACGCGGGTAGTGTGTCAACTTGCTCATCCCTGGTCAGTAGGAGAAAAATAAAAGAGGTATCTTCACCCAGGCTTATGGTACTGTTATGCGGAATAGCAGCTTGCTCTATGCTCTGTTGTTCAATGGTGACTGGACTACCTTGTGAAAGTTTCTCGATATTCCATGCTTCCTTGTCACGCACGATTCTAGCATGTTGCCTGGAAACCTTCTGATCGGGAATGACAATATCGTTGATTCTATGACGTCCTATCGTGGTAATCGCTTGCTCGATGTGAAATACTTTGCCAGTTAACGGTCCTTTAGTGAAGGTGATTGATGCTTGGGCTGCTTGGTTGTGTTCGGATTTCACGCACTGTTTCCTGTCTGTATGAGACGATCACGCTTGCCGCGTTTCTTGATTTTCTTTTCCAATACAACTCCGTCTTTCAGGAATGGTAGTACGGCTGCCGCTACGCTGTGTGGGGCGAGTACAGGCGCACCGTGGTTAGCGAAGATAAAGACGTCATTGGGGCGCGGACGACGCGGACGAGCAGTCAAGGCGTCGCGACTGCCCCAAATAAAGAGTATGGGTACGAGTGGAGAGGCTGGCAATGTAAATGGGGCGCGACCTTTACCGGGCAATTCGAGCAACATACGCTTGAGATTATTCAAGGGCTGTAGTGCAATCTCGCTCATCCACTCGTTGGCGAAATCCCGTCGCTGCAAGTTGAAGCCGAGGGTTAGCAGCAAGCCGTAGAGCCGCCAGTCGGAAAAAAACCAGTTCGCCAGCCTGAAATGTTTCGAATCGATCCATTGCTCGGCCTCGAGTGCGAGTTTCCATGATCCGCGCAGATAAATGGGGCAGAGGAAAACAGCATGCGTCACATGCTGCGAGTACCTCTGCATATAGGCCTCACTCGCTCGTGTACCCGTTGAATAGGCCAGGATTGCCCACCGTTCAATGCCCAGTGCCATACGCAGTTCTTCCAATGCCTCGGCACAAGCTGGATAATACGACTTGTCAGGCGCAACTTCACTCGCGGCTCCCATACCGGGCAACTCGACCATAATCAATTGGAAGTGTGGCGCGAGCAGTGGAATCAAGCTACGCCACACTGTATACGTTATTCCCCACCCGTGAACGAGGAGGAGTGGGCTACCACTCCCTGCTAATTGATAAGGTAGCATCGTGCTGATCAACTATCCTCTACTGATCTACTATTGTTCGCCAATAAGCGAGTCCAGTACCGTGCGTTCGCCTATATTGTATCATACAGGCAGTGTTTATGCTATACAAAGGACGCTCAATGCTCAAACAGAAGACTATCCTGATTCTGACCTCAAAAACTGGCGGGGGCCATGTCAGCCTTGCCGAAGCCCTTCGTGATTTGCTCGCTCAGGATGAGCAAACAGGAGATGAAGTGTACGAGAATGTGTCGACGGATACAAAAGCTCTAGCTATCACCATCGTTGATCCGCAGCCGAGCTTCTTCCATCGGCACTATCGCGTTGTGAGCCGTTACGCGCTCTGGCTGTGGGCGGCGGAATTCCAATTCTTCGATACATACAGGCGAGCATTGCTGGCGCACCGTGTGTTCACACGATTGGTGCGCCGCCAACTCAATGCCCTGTTGGATGACGTGCAGCCAGACCTCATTATTACGACGTATCCCTTCCTCTCCTATGAAGTCATGTCCGTGCTGGCGCAGCGATCGTCGGTTGTCCCGCTGGTCTTGCTCTTTTCCGATGCGAATGGTGTACATGCATCCTGGCTCACCGAGCGGCGAGCGGCTGCGACTTTCGCTACCACCCGCGAAACATATGAACAAGCCCTGGCCCTCGGTTTCGCCCCTGACCGCTTGCATCTCGTCGGATGGCCTGTGCGTTCACAATTCGCACAAGCTTACCTGTCGCAACAACAGGAGCGCACAGAGAAACTTACCCAACTCAACCTTACTCCCAATCGCTTTACCGTCTTCCTGCAAGGTGGCGGCGAAGGCGCGGCACGCATTGACCGCACTATAAAAAACGTACTGACCGCCAATGGTGCCAAAGATGATGTGCAAATCATCCTGGCAACAGGTACCAATCACACCTTGTTCGCACGCTACAAAAATGTACATAACCTCGCGCCTCTGCCCTATACAAAAGAAATCGCGTCATATATGGCAACTGCCGATGTCATTATGGGGAAGGCTGGCCCCAATATGCTCTTTGAGTCGGTCATGTTGGGTAAACCCTTTATTGCTACATCCTACATCCCAGGGCAGGAAGAGGCAAACCTGCCGTTTATTCAACGTCACGGCCTTGGCTGGGTCGCCCTTCAACCAGCAGCGCAGCACTCCTTACTGACCAGCCTTATCCACAATCCCGACCAACTCGGCGCAATGTCTGCCACTATCTCTGCCTATCGCCAGTGGAACATCGCAGCCAATACGCACATCGTGCCGCTCATCCATTCGCTTCTTGATCCTTAAACCCTTTCCCCTTGCGCTCACCCCTTCATTAAGCTACACTATGAAAACTGTAATATCCCCTAAAAACGATAGCGAGGCAATCATGAGCGAGACCGCCAATACACCGAACCAGTGGAGCGAAGGCGATTCGGAGACGTTCCTTGACCACAGTGAAATATTGGTGCCAGATCGTGCCGGGCAGACGGCAGCCCTGCTGCATCTTATCCCCGCACGTACAGATGAAGCTTTTACCATAGCTGAGCTAGCTTCGGGTGGTGGTGAACTGGCACGAGCCATTCTGGAACACTATCCCTCCTGCCATTATATTGCCTTTGATGGTTCGGCAACGATGCGCGAGCATTTGAGCCAGGTGTTGGCACCGTTTGGCAACCGGGTCGAGGTATTGCCGTTTGAGCTTTCTGCGCAAGCCTGGCGCACAGCATTACCGACACCATTGCGCTGTGTGCTATCGTCTCTCTGCGTTCACCACCTATCTGACGAGGGCAAGCAACATCTGCTTAACGATATGGCAGCCCACCTTGTACCGGGAGGAGCCTTGCTCTTGGCCGATATCATCAAGCCAGCAACACCACACATAGCAGAACTATTTGCACGCCAGTATGACGAGATTGTGCGGAGGCAAAGCCTGGCAACATACGGCGACTTACGCGGCTATGAGCAGTTTTGCGCATTAAAGTGGAATTACTTTATCTACGATTACGGCACTCCTGACACTTACGATCAACCATCACTGCTCAGTGACCAGTTGCGCTGGCTCAGTGAAGCAGGTTTTACGCAAGTAGATTGCTACTGGATGCAGGCTGGACACGCGGTCTATGGTGGATTTAAATGATGGGATGAATTTCGCATAATGAACGTGGATTTTCAGCGAGCATACTGGGAAGAAAAGCTGCTTTACCCTGATTGGTATGTGCGTTTGGAAGATGAACTACAGCAGCTTTTTTTCCCCGTGGTGCATCACAACCCCCAACTCAAGGTGTTCAGGAACCAGCTCTACGAATTAGTCGCCGAGTTAGTGCTGGCTAGAAAGCTTCCTCTGGCGCACGATGGCCTGAACCTCGACTTGCACAGGCAACCAGTACAGACTATCGTTATTCACCATACCGAGGAAGTGCCTGAGATGAGCCTGGGCAAACTATCTGCTATCGGGTTGGTGAGACAATACGCGTATCAATACCTGACGGATAATGTGTTAGGCCATCGTGTGAAAGGCCTGCCCATCTGGTCCGGGCATTTTCGTGCCGGCGCAATGGTCTTTTTTGCCTATCACTGGCTCGTTCGACCTGATGGAGCAACGGAGCGGCTATTGGAAGATGCATATATCGGCTGGCACGCGGGCAACTGGGAAGTCAACACCAAAAGTATTGCCATCGCGCTCTCTGGCAACTATGAAGATACTGCCCCTCCTTTGACCCAAATTGCAGCCGTTGCTCAACTCATCAAGGGCCAATATCCACATATCCCCAAAGAAAATGTGCTAGGGCATCGTGAAGTGAAAGCGGATATTACCTGCCCAGGAGCCTATTTTCTTACTAATTGGAAGGAAACACTGCTCAACAACCTGTGATTATTGAAAACAACACAAGCTGAAGAGAAATCATACGATAAAAGTTCACATGCCTGGCGTCTTAGATAGTGGTTAAGCGGATTTGATATCATGTGCAGATCTCAAGGACAGATAAGGAGCATCATATGACGCAAACTGGGCATGTTATAGCAGGCACAAACTACACAGTACAGGCTGGGGATAACCTGACTTCCATTGCACAGAGGGCCTATGGCAATGGTGCGGATTGGCCGAAAATCTACGAGGCAAACAAGCAGGTAATTGGTCCCAACCCCAATGCCTTGCGCATAGGAGAAGTGCTAGCTATCCCGACGCTTTCGCCAACTGCCGGTGCAATCTACATCGTGCAGCCGGGAGATTCACTCACCTCAATAGCGCAGAGTGCCTACCATGATGGTAATCAGTGGCCACTGATTTACAATACGAACAGACAGGTGATTGGAAGCAACCCCAACCTGATCCAACCTGGAGAGGTGCTGCATATTCCACCGGCCCCCACCCCTTCGGTGAATCTCCCTCTGCGAAACTCGACAGAGATCCAAGGCGATATTCTGGCCGGCTTCAACAAGGATCACCGCGTGTACCTCTTCCTCCAATTCCCCGATCAAGCCAGTGGTCGGGCCTGGCTCAAAGAGCTTCTGCCGTCTATCGCGACAACGAAGAATGTCGCCGACTTCAATGCTGCATTTAGTGCCGCAAAAACTGCTAATCACGGGGTAGATCCTCCCAACCTTAAGGCAACCTGGGTTAATATGAGTTTGACCTTCGACGGACTCAGCATGCTCCTCAATACAAATCCTGGCGATGCACTCAACGAGCAAGGGTTCCCCTCTTTTGTCGCAGGTCCGCTGCAAAGTGCTGGCCCTAACAGTGATACGGGGAGCAGCGATCCAAGCAATTGGGTAGTGGGTACACCCAACCAGACAATTCATGCTCTGCTCAACATTCAAGCAGATGATCCCAACGCTTTGCAGACGAAAGTCCAGGAGATGCAGACACTCGTGAACAAACATAACCTGACAGCAGTCTTTGAGCAGCCCGGCGAAACGCTTCCAGGTGCATTGAAGGGGCACGAACACTTTGGCTTCAAGGATGGCGTCTCGCAGCCAGGAGTACTTGGCTTCGATCCGCCTGATCCACACAACGTCGGCCAGGTTTTGGGTCATCCTGGCACGGAGATCATCGCGGCAGGCGAGTTCATTCTAGGTCTGGTTTCTGAGCCAGGCTCCGGTGGTCAGGCATTTTCACCGCCAGATAGCTTTAATTTGGGTTGGATGAAAAACGGCTCGTTCCTGGTCTTCCGGCGCCTGCGACAGGACGTACCCGGTTTTGCGCAACAGATAACAAGCTTGGTGCCATCTGATGGCTCACTGAATGCCGATATGCTCGGTGCTAGAATGGTCGGTCGCTGGAAAAGTGGGACGCCAGTTGACCTGTCGCCCGACAAGGACAACAATCTTACGGATGATGCAAGAATCAACAACTTCAATTTTACTGCTGACGATGGAGGCTTCCACTGTCCGCGCTTCGGCCACATTCGCAAGGTCTATCCGCGTCAGCAGGACTTCGCCGGTAATCGTATCAGACGCGTTATTCGTCGTGGTATTCCCTTTGGACTTCCTTTCAACCAGGCAGGTGGAAGTGGACAGGATGCCAATGCAGAGCGTGGCTTGGTCTTCGTTGCCTATATGTCAAGCATCGAGAATAAGTTTGAATTCTTGATGCAAGCATGGGTGAACAATCCCGGCTTCTCTCAACCCAATAATGGCCTCGGTCCCGAGCCCGGCACCGATCCTATCATTGGCGACCTCTCACTTCCCTGTATCATGCCTCGCCAGGGAAAGCCCAATCTCGAGTTGGATGTCAATAACTTTGTAAATACGTCAGGTCATCGCTTTGTCGATACGACAGGCACCGTATACGCCTTTGCGCCCTCAATAACCAATCTCAATAAGATAGCAAACGGAGAGTTCTAGTTGTTTTGCCTTATAAGCGGGAATGCAAGGGGTGCAACGCCTTGACAGGGATCTGGGGCTGTGGCCCAGATATCCCACTCTTTCCCGCCGCCGCAGGCGGTCTATCACATAAAGGTTGGTAGACTACTATTACTCTGAAAATCTTCCTGTGACAAGCAGGGATGCAAGGGGCGGTAGCCCTTTGACAGGGGTGGGGGGGTGGGCTCCCAGCCCCCCCCCTTCCCCCCCCCCCAGATGGGGGTTGAACGGGAGGGGGGGGAGCACCAGGGTGGGAACGAAGACCAAACCCTTTGC
>JBPCJY010000271.1:0-14288 GCA_051004815.1 Ktedonobacteraceae bacterium | reverse complement strand
GGTTTCGCCTGTCATGCTGAGCGCAGTAGCCGAAGCCCTGAGCGCAGCGAAGGGGAAGAATCTCCATGCGGCCCGACGAGAGATTCTTCGCGGCGCTCAGCATGACATTCCCCCGCGCCGATGCCTTTCCCCAAAAAACCTCCCAGTGAAAGGTACCCTGGGGCGGGGCGATGTCTGGCTTCCGCGAGATGTATTGCCCCGTGCCGGTACCCTGGGCAGTTAAAGATTATTCAACACTGGTTTTTGTAGTGGCGGGAGTTACAGTTGGGCCAATCCAGACGGTTTGGATATTGACGAACTCGCGAATGCCGAAGGTGGAGAGTTCGCGTCCATAGCCACTGCGTTTGACGCCGCCGAAGGGGAGACGCGGGTCGGAAGCGGTCATGCCGTTGATGAACACGCCGCCCGTCTCCAAGCGACGAGCAAGCTCGCGACCGTGTGCAATATTGCGCGTCCACAGGTTGCCGCCCAGCCCGAAGTCGGAGTCATTGGCAAGCTCTACGGCATGCTCGGTATCGCGAGCGTGAATGACGGCGGCGACGGGACCAAAGGTCTCCTCGCGGAAGATTGGCATCTCTGTTGTCACATTGGTGATAATGGTGGGAGCGTAGAAGTAGCCCTTGCCGTCCAGCGGCTTGCCACCCAGGATTACTTTCGCACCCATGGCAACTGAGGCTGCTACCTGCTTTTCCAATGCCTCGCGCAAGTCGCCACGGGCCATAGGGCCAACCTGTGTCTCGCGGTCGAATGGGTTGCCGACGTGTAACTTGGCGGTGTATTCTACAAACTTTTGCTCGAAGGCCGCGGCCACAGACTCGACTACGATGAAGCGTTTCGCCGCGATGCAGCTCTGTCCTGTATTCTGAAAACGGGCGCGAACAGCCATCTGGGCGGCGGCATCAAGGTCTGCATCTTCTAAGACAATGAAGGCATCAGAGCCGCCAAGTTCCAGTACAGTCTTCTTGAGCGCGTGTCCACTGGCGGAGGCAACCGCGACGCCCGCGCTATCACTGCCAGTCAAGGTAACGGCGGCTATGCGAGGATCATCAATGAGTTGCTTCGTCTCAGCCCCTGGCACGAGGACTGTTTTGAATACTCCCTGCGGCAGTCCGGCATCTTGAAATATGCGCTCGATTTCCAGGGCGGCACGCGGGACATTGGATGCGTGCTTGAGTACCGCCGTGTTTCCTGCCATTAAGGCGGGAGCAGCAAAGCGAAAAACCTGCCAGTAGGGAAAATTCCAGGGCATCAGGGCTAAGATAACCCCAAGTGGCTGGTAGGAGATATAGCTTTCGGTGGCGTTGCTGGTAACGTGCTCGTCAGCAAGAAACTTAGCGGCGTTGTCGGCATAGAAATCACAGTTCCATGCGCATTTCTCGACCTCTGCTTCTGCCTCGGTGATGGGCTTGCCCATCTCCAAAGTGGCGAGTTGAGCTAGCCTGGCCTTATGTTCGCGCAAAGTGGACGCAACGTGGTGCATATGTTTAGCTCGCTCGTCAAACGATATTGTGCGCCAATTGCTAAAAGCGTGACGCGCTTGCTCCAGTGCCTCGTTGACTTGTGCCGTGTTATAGGGTTCAAAGGTTTCGATAACTTCCTCGGTAGCCGGGTTAAGCGATTGAATGCTCATGCAAGTCTCCTTCTTGGCCCATTCTCCATGGTTCGACAACATACAGAGAGAGCAGAATAGGCCCTCTTAAGAACAATACTACATTGCGTCATACAAGTCCAGAAGACACCTTTCTTTCAAGATAGGATCGTCTTTTCCTTTGCAAATCCCCTTCATTTTACATAAGAGCGAATAATACGTCATATATTGTGTAACAATGAATGTTAGCAGCAGTAGTGATAGCTATACTGTTTAAACATGAAGGGAGAGAATATGTCCACTGAAGGCTTGTATGTTGAGAAAGCGAGCGGGAGAGTATGGGTCGATGGTCATCTGAAACCTGGGCGTCTTTCGCGGAAAGAGATTAAATTCACACTCCATCTGGCAACTCGCCTGGGTAAGATATGTTCACGCGCGGAGAGCGTAAAGGCCGTTTATGAGGCGCAATATGAGCCTGCCGACGACCAACGTTTAGATGCTCTGGTGGGGCGAATACGCAGAAAGATCGGAGATACCGCACGTCCTCCACGTTTTCTCTTGACGTTGCACGCTCGCGGCCACTGCCTGAGAGAGTGCAAAGAGTACAAAGCATAAGAAAGCCATCAATAGACAATTGGCGCAATGCATTGCGCCAATTGTCTATTGATGGCTTTCTTATGCCTTATTTTTTAAGCCCCCGTATGGACAATGAAGACTTTCAAAGTTTTGACGAGAATGGTGAAATCAACGACACTGGAACGATGATCAATATAACGCATATCAAGCAGTACGCGCTCATCATAGCTGATGTGCTGCCGCCCACTGATTTGCCACAAGCCAGTAATACCGGGTTTAACGGATAGTCGTTTCTCGGCATATTCGCCATAGCGCGGCAGCTCGCTCGGATGAATGATGCGTGGCCCCACCAAAGACATCTGCCCCACCAGGACATTGAACAATTGTGGTAGCTCATCCAGGCTCGTTTTGCGTAGGAAGCGACCGACTTGCGTGATGCGAGGATCCTTTTCCAGCTTCATGTTTTGCTGATATTTCCGCATAAGCTCTGGGTGCTTTGTTAGATATTCATCTGCATCGGCTCTCATCGTCCGAAACTTCAGGGCGTAAAAACGCTTACCATGCATGCCGATGATTTCTCGAAAATGGAGAGCGTCTCCGCCGTCATCGAGTTTGATACAGAGTCCGATAAGCAGGAAAAGTGGGAGTAGCAACACGATGCCAATCACTGCTAAGCATATATCAGCAACACGTTTTATGGTGTAGTAGAGCATTGATGGTTCATGAACCCATGTTGTGCTAATTGCCCCTGCGTGGTTGCCTACCTGCACTTGAGAAGTTGGCACTTCTTCGGAACGTTGGTTTAATGTTGCGGTTAATTGTTCCATGCGAATATATCTCTCGACGTTATTTTAGTCTTTTGATCTCTCGACGTTCTTATTTTAACAGAGCACCTCTTATATGTTGGTAGCGAACCAGTTAAGATATGATTGTGAATATATGGATTTGGTTAAGATTTCTTCCAATAAAGCAAGTGGGCCATCTCAAAGAGAGATGGCCCACTTGCTTTTCTGCTTGCTTGCTGCATAACGTTTAAAGAAAAATAGTATTGCCGACCCTCGCCTCCCAACTTCGTTGTTGGTTGGGCGGGTCAGAGGACGCCAGTGCCCTATAGTCAGTATACAGAACCCAACCAATAACTGCAAGCCACCCACCGGTCACACACCAATTTCTTTTGCCAGGGGAAGAGCCTGGCTCACGAGGTGCGCCGCCAGTTCTAAAGAGAAGAGGCTGGTATTAATGAGCAGGTGATAGAGGCTGGGCTGATGGCCGTCGGAGCCGTAATTGTGCCGCAGGTACGCGTCATGTTCGTAGTCGCGTTGGTCAATCAGGGCTTGCGCATGTTCGTGATCGAGTTGGAATTGCTGCATAATATTACTTATACGATAGGGGCGTGGGGCAAAGATGTAGATGTGCAAGGTGCGTGGTGCGCTGTGCAGGAGAAACTGTGAGCCACGTCCAATGATGACGGCGTTGCCTTGCGTTGCCAGTTCAAGCACTACCTTTTGTGTCAAGCGTAAGTATGCCACCTCGTTGGATTGTGTTTGAGCCATCTCAGCCCCAAACAGCGTGTTGTAATTGACGTTGAAGGGATTGCTTGACTGTATTGCTTCGAGGATGTGGCGCACAGAGCTGGCAGTCTGTTCGTCCTGACGGGCGACCTTGTGCGTAGCCACACCCATGCGTTTTGCCACTTCATCAATAATTTCATGGTCAACGTAGTTTAGGCCACCCTCCTGAGCCACGAGATGCCCAATTTCGGCACCGCCGCTCCCAAACTGGCGCGAAATAGTAACCACGACACCATCTTCCGGCGGTATTCCTGAGGGCATCGGCTCTACTGCCCATGCTGTTTCAGGGAGTAGTTGTGTCGCGGTTCGTTCCTTACCGCTTTGCGGTTTCTCCTGGTTGTGCCCGCGGAATAGATACGCCATTGCTGATCCTTGTGTGGAGGAATGTCTTTTTCATCATGGTACAACGTGGAACAATGAAGATGCAAGTTTAATAGCATATTACGTGTTTTTGAATCGCTCGGTCAAATCTAACCATGCACTGCTATTGCGTTGAAACAGTACAGCCGTGCCGTCATTACTGAACTGCACATCGGAGATACTATTGCCAACGTACTTCCAGATCACTGCACCCGTTGTGGCATTGAGCGCGTAAAGGAATTGCTGAGTGCAAGGCGTTGGAGGAAGCGCGGAGCAAAACGAGGTCAGCACGATGCCCCGGTTATAGAAGATGCCAGAGGTCTGTAAAGGGATGAATGTTACCTGGGCGGATGGTTGGAACGTCCAGTGCACTGAGCCATTTTTCATATCAATTGCCACTAATGCTTGCGCGGGTGAGCTGCCCTCGATACTGTCAGTAGTGGTAGCATAGGCGAGTGTACCATCGTCAGAGATTTGCAGGTTTTGAATGGCATCTAATTGTTGCTGGCTCCACATGATTTGCTGCGTGTTGGTATCAAGGGCCTCGATTGCTCCATTGCCATAAAGGAGGACAATATTGTTGTAGGAGGTGATAAACGTTAGGGCAAAGCCTGGATTGGCTATGTCCCATAGTATAGTGCCGTTGAGCGGATCAAGAGCATGAAATGCGTCGTTGCGCTCAATGAGCAAAACTCTCCCGGCTATGCTCATCTGAGCTTCCTCTTGTGGAAGCTGTTGCATGCTCGTTTCCGCAAGAGACTCGTGCCACAGCACTTTGCCTGCTGATGCCGCGGCTGCATCTGTTGTATCTATAGCATAGATGGTGCCAGCAACCTGCCAGATGAGCAGATGCTGCTGGAGCAAGAGTTGCCCAGCGTCCTGGGGGATATCGTTTGCTTGAGCAGGATCGGTGATGTGCCAGGCCACTTGCCCGGTCAATCGGTTAAGTGCCAGGAGTTGTGTACCCTGCGTTGTGCTATGCGAGGCAGGCTTGATTTGTGCCAATGCGACATAGATGTAGCGGCTGTCCACACCTAAAATTGCCCCACCTTGCTGTTGTTGTGAACTGACAAGGGTTTTCTGCCAGAGGGTCCGTCCGCTCTGACGATCTACTAAGGAGAATACCAACGGCTGGAGATAGGTGGCTGTCGTGCCGTTCATAGCGTTGCTGACGGAAATAGTGCCACTCAGCGCGATTAGCACTGTACGTGCAGGAGATGCATCAGGAAAAAGGGAGAAGCTATTTTGACTTTGAGCGGATTTCCATAGCGTAACGTTGTTGCGATTCAGCGCGACGATTTGATGTAGCCCCTGCCCTGTAGTGACATTCAATAAACTGCCCTGTGCATCAACATGCGCGATGTCCGCCTCTGCGGGCAACGTTTGTTGCCATTGCATAGCACCGGTGCGTGCATTAACCTGATAGAGACTTTGCTGCCTCTGGTTGAGTTGGGCGGCTGCTAACACGCCACCCCCTATGGTAAAGGGAGCGAGAACGATAAGTATGAGCAGGAGGCGAGAGAACTTCCAGCTACCCACAAAGAATGGTAGTGCGGGTAGAACGCGTTGTCCGCGAACTGCCTGTTCAGTGGATGCATAAGCCCCTGACGCGGCTGCTAATGCATCAATGTATTGCGCTGAGACAGCTTCCCTGGTCACTGTCGCATTGCGGCGAGGCGAAACGGGCATAAGATGAGTTGGTCGCGCCGCTAGAGCTTCTTTGCTAGCCTCATCGTCATCGCTAGCCTCATCAATATCGCTAATCTCATCGTCATCGCTAGCCTCATCAACATCCTGAGCGGAATAAAGAGGTAGTTTGATGGCAGAAGCCTTGAGCGTTACATCATCAATATCCTGAGTGGAGGGAAGAGGTAGTTTGAGTTTGATGGCAGAAGCCTTGAGTGTTACATCATCATCATCAACAATAGGAGGCGGTATGCGTGGTAAAGGCATAGACATTTTCGTGATGCGGTTTTTTGAAAGCGGTCTGCGTCCTTGCTGCCTTGATGCATAGGAAGGCTCTGCATCCTTACGAATGCGCCGTAGGGGCCGATTTATCGCGCCCACCGCCGATTGATCGGCCCGCCGTTCTTGTTCAAGCATCGTTTGAGGTCTCTCTCCGCTCTCTTGGTCTTGTAATTACCAACAACTATAGCAGAGAATCGGGTAATAGGGAAGTTGTTGACATCTTAACCTGAGATAGTACTAAATTACAGCACAGGGAAAGATTGTTCGTAAGGGGCATTGTTGATGCGCACACTCAACCTTCATCAGTTGGCAACGTTTCAGGTTGTGGCGAAACACTGTAGCTATGTGCGGGCGGCTGAAGAGTTACATTTCAGCCAACCCGCAGTTTCGGCGCAGATTCGGCAACTGGAAGAGTCATTGGAGATCAAACTTTTCGACAAGATTGGGCGTAAGACGCATCTGACGCAAGCCGGAGAGGAACTCTATCTCTACAGCCGGAAGATTTTTTCGGTGATTGAAGAAATGCAGGAGACGATGGAGTCGCTGCGCAGTCCGCAATACGGACGTTTGAGTGTTGGAGCGGATACGACGGTAGGGACATATGTCATACCGGCGTTGCTGGGAAAGTTTCATCAGATGTATCCAGAGGTGGATATATCGCTGGATGTGGTGAACCGGGCAGCGTTGGTCGAGGCCATTATGAGCAATCGCATCGATATGGCGATTGTCGGGCGTGTGCCTGATGATATTCCCGTGGAGATCGAACCATTCGCACGGAATGAACTGGTATTGGTGGCTTCCCCACGCCATCGCCTGGCAGGTATTGCTGGTGTTCCCCTGGCAGAACTAGGGCGAGAGCATTTCCTGCTGCGGGAAGTTGGTTCGGGAACGCGGGCAGCCTTGGAGACGGTGTTTCAGGAGGCAGGAGTGCCTTTGCAGGTCAGTATGCAGGTAGGGAATAATAGTGCCATTAAGCAGGGCGTGGCGGCTGGTCTGGGTATTGCGCTTATTTCGCGTGTGGCCCTGGATATGGAATTGGAGACGAACCGCCTGGTTATTCTCGATGTGGAAGGCTTCCCGGTGTTGCGCCAGTGGCGGCTGGTGCATATCAAAGATAAGCATTTGTCGGCGACGGCGCATGCCTTCAAGTTATTCCTTTTACAACATGCCGATCGGCGTGTACGCAAGAAAGGGTAGACAGTCAGGGACCCCATGGATAAATCCAGAGGCTTGCAGGAATCCGTCAGGGTTGTCGCGGCTTCACCTGACCAGACTCAGCTCGGAGGCTCGTCCTCCAAAGCTACGTTAGGAGCGAAACTAGGTACGTTGGAATGCGCGGCCAGTCCCAACCTCTACGGTGAAGGGTTAAATAGGATTACAAGGGTTAGTGCCAGTGCTCTTCACGTTAAACCGCTCATTAACCTTGTCGAGGCCACCATTACCCGGGCAACCGGAGGCTCTGAAAGGAGCGAGAAGTGAGGAGCGTTTTTGTACTCGATACCAACAAACAGCCTTTAGATACGGTCCATCCTGGCAAAGCACGCTGGTTGCTTACCCAAGGGAAAGCGGCCGTTCTGAAAAGATATCCCTTTACCATCATCCTCAAGGCTGCTCTTGATGATCCTGTGGTAGCTGAACTACGGATCAAGATTGATCCTGGAAGCAAAACCACAGGACTAGCTATTCTGAACGATGCGACCGGAGAGGTCGTCTTTGCGGCTGAGCTGACCCATCGAGGACAACAGATCAAAGCAAGGCTAGACGATCGGCGTGGTGTGCGTAGAGGCAGACGCCACCGGCATACCCGCTACCGTCAGTCCAGGTGGCAGAACCGGCGCAGACCAAAGGGGTGGCTAGCACCATCGCTAGAGAGCAGGATACGCAATGTCATCACATGGGTGCAACGGTTTGCCAGAGTCTGCCATATCACGCATATCAGTATGGAGCGGGCCAAGTTCGACATGCAAGCCATGGAGAATGCGGAAATCTCTGGAGTGCAATACCAGCAAGGCACCTTAGAAGGATATGAGGTCAGAGCGTACTTGCTCGAGAAGTGGAAACGAGCTTGCACCTATTGTGGGAAGCACAACATACCACTGCAAATTGAGCATATTGTTCCACGGGCTAAGGGTGGCACCAATCGGATAAGCAATCTTTGTCTCGCCTGTGAGAAGTGCAACACGGCCAAAGGGACGACGGATCTCAAGGACTTCCTCAAGAAGAAAGCGGACCTCCTCAAAAAGATTCTCGCACAAGCAAAGGCACCCCTCAAAGATGCCGCTGCGGTGAACGTGACCCGGCGGGACCTCTTCGAACGATTGCAAACGCTTGGATTCCCGATCGAATGCGGCTCTGGAGGACTCACAAAGTACAACCGTACTATGCGCGGGCTAGAGAAGACGCACTGGTTAGACGCCGTGTATGTGGGTGCAAGTACTCCTGAGAAAGTCCTGACTACGAGTGTGCAACCATTGCTCATCATCGCCTATGGACACGGATGTAGGCAGATGTGCCTGATGAGCAAATTTGGTTTCCCTCGCACGAACCCCAAAGCGAAAAAGTTCAAGCACGGGTTCAAGACGGGAGACATCGTGAAAGCGATTGTGCCAGCACCGCTCAAGAATGCTGGGACCCATGAGGGCCGTATGTCGGCGAAGGCAAACGGCGGATTCACCATTGCCGCTCCATCAGGAACGGTCACAGACATTGGAAAGAATTATTGCCGGAAGCTTCAAAAGGCAGACGGCTATGGGTACTCCCAAAGGGAGCACAAGTGAAGGATTTTCCAGCCTGTGGGCTGCTTTCTTTCACCCCCATATCTAAAGAAAGGGTACCCAGAAAGGGACGGAGATGGATGCAGCCTTCTCTGAAGAGCGGCAGATGATTATCGCTGAAGTGCGCCGTTTCGTAGAACGCGAGGTGCTTCCTGTTGCCCATGAACTCGAACAGAGCGATAGCTACCCTGACGAATTGATCGACAAGCTCAAACAATTAGGTGTATTTAGCGCGACTATCCCAGAGCAGTATGGGGGGCTGGGTTTTGACTTTGCGACCTACGTGCAGATAGTGGAGGAACTCTCGCGTGGCTGGATGAGCCTGGCAGGCATCGTGAATACGCATGTGCTGGTGGCGTATATGATTACCGCACATGGCACAGAGGAGCAGCGACAATATTTTCTGCCCATGATGGTGGAGGGCGATAAACGTGGCGGACTGTGCATCTCGGAGGCGAACGCGGGCAGCGATGTACAGGCGATTACGATGACCGCTGTACGCGACGGCGACGAGTATGTGCTTCATGGCGCAAAGCTCTGGGTCACGAATGGCGTTCACGCCAGTGTCTTCGCGGTACTGGCGCGTACTGATACGACTGTCTATCCGCCATATCGCGGTATGAGCGTCTTTCTAGTGGAGAAGGGGACGCCGGGTTTACAGGCCAGCCGGACGTTTGATAAGCTGGGCTATAAAGGCGTCGAGACGGCTGAACTTGTCTTTGATACGGTGCGCGTTCCAGCTGCGCACCTGCTGGGCGGTCGCGAAGGTGAAGGTTTCAAGCAGGCGATGAGCGGTCTGGAAGTGGGACGCATCAATGTGGCGGCGCGTGCTGTCGGGCTGGCGCAAGCAGCTTTCAATGATTCGATCCGCTACGCGCAGCAGCGCATGACTTTTGGCAAGCCAATCGCCCAGCATCAGGCCATTCAATTAAAATTGGCGGACATGGCGACGAAGATTGAGGCGGCGCGACTATTGTTGCAGAAAGCGGCGCGGCAGAAAGATCGCGGCGAACGTTGTGATTTAGAGGCCGGAATGGCGAAACTGTTTGCCTCCGAAATGTGCCAGGAGGTAACGCTGGAGGCTCTGCGCATCTATGGCGGTTTTGGCTATACCAAGGAATTTAACGTGGAGCGGTACTATCGCGATGCCCCCTTTATGTTGGTAGGCGAGGGGACGAGTGAGATGCAACGCCTGATTATCGCACGCCAACTCTTACAGAAATACGCACTTGAATAACATAGGAGGCAGCTATGCAGTATGGTCGCTGCTATGAAGAGTTCGAGGTGGGTGCTATCTACAAGCACTGGCCGGGGCGCACCATCACCGAATACGACGATACGCTCTTTTGTATGCTGACGATGAATCACCATCCTCTGCATATCGACGCGAACTACGCGGAGCAGACGCAGTTTAAACAACGGCTGGTAGTGGGTTCGCTGGTGTTCAGCATTGCGCTGGGCATGAGTGTGGGCGATGTGAGCGGCAAGGCGATTGCTAATCTCGAATTTGAGCAGGTCAAGCACGTTGGCCCAACTTTCCACGGTGACACGATCTACGCGGAGACAACGGTGCTGGCTAAAAAGCTTTCCACGAGCAAGACAGATCGCGGCATTGTGACGGTGGAGACTATTGCTTACAATCAACGCGGTGAGACGGTGCTTTCGTTTAAGCGTCGTGTCTTGGTGCCGACGCAAGCGTTTGATGAGCTACAGCAGCGCAGTTGGGAAGAGAAAATGGCACGCGTGCGCCATGAAGGGACAGAGCTATGACAAGCGATAATACAGGTTCTATGGGTAACATGCTGCCACCAAAGGCGCAGATGGTAATGGCACGGAACTTTGTTGTGCGCCGTTCAGAACTGACCGTGCCAGGGCATAGTATGAAGATGATGACCAAGGCGTCGGCCTCTTCCTCTGACCAGGTGATGTTGGATTTGGAAGATGCCTGTGCCGTTTCACAGAAGGTAGAGGCACGCAAAACCGTCATTGAGGCGTTGAACACGCTTGATTTCGGTGGGAAGATACGAGCTTTCCGGCCCAACAATATTCGCTCCCGTTTTTTCTATCGCGACCTGATCGAGGTGGTGGAAGCGGCAGGGCGCAATATTGATGTGATTGTCATCCCTAAATGTTATGGGGCAGAGGATATTCTATTCGTTGATCTTTTCTTGCATCAGATCGAAGAGAATATGGGTTTTGAAGTAGGGCGTATTCGGCTGGAGGTGCTAATCGAGTCGGCTGACGCCGTTTTGCACGCTGAGCAAATAGCCAAGTGCTCACCACGGGTGGGTGGCTTGATTTTTGGGCTGGTCGATTTCGCGGGCGACATCGGCGCACAGGAGATTGGCGGCGAACAGTTCTTTTATTACAACTATGCCAAGGCCAAGTGCATCACCGCCGCTCGTGCCGCCGGTCTCACCGTAGTGGATGGCGTGACATTAGCGATTCGCGATAACGAGGCCTGTCGCCGGGATGCACGGATGGGAGCACGAATGGGCTTCGACGGGAAATGGGCTATTCACCCGGCGCAGATTGAACTTATCCACGAGGCATACACACCCACAGCTGAAGAGATCGCGAAAGCCCAACACATCACCGAAGAATATGAAAAAGCCGACGTGCAGGGCGGCCTGGGCGCAATCGTAATCGACGACCAGATGATAGACGCTGCTCTCCTGCGTGTAGAATGGAGAAAATTAGCCATTGCCCGTAAAGCCGGCCTCATCTAATAGATAGAAGCAACAAAATGCTCTTTCCATCTTCTATTACCATCCCATTGCGAGAGGTAGGCGTGACACCACTGCCACGCGTAGCCTCTCGCACGGCCCCACAAGCCGACCAACCAGAAAAAACCAATTTCACCCCCTCATTTACACGCCCAAATTAGTACTTCCTGGCGAGCCTCTCGCAAACCCTGGCCTAATCCCGCCCCCCATGCTATACTACACGTAGGCCGTCAGAACAGGTCAAAGCCCGATTGAGGGATTGCAACATCACGATTACCGCTGTTTCGTGTCGGCGATCCCGAGTCAGAACAGGTCAAAGCCCGATTGAGGGATTGCAACCGGTCGCGACCGCCTTTGTGGGCTTAAAGATTGCGAACACGGTCTCCCAGTTCTCGCAAATGTGGACGAATCTCAGTGGCGGCGAGGGCATGGTTGCCAACCTGGCCTCATCCTTCAAGGACAAATTGGGCGGCGCGGTCGATGGCTTTTTGACAAAGCAAGCACCGGCCTTTAAGCAGTCGCTTGATGAGATGAAGCAGAAAAGCGATAGTGCGGGTACATCCATGGCAGAAGTGGGGACGAAAGCCGAAACGACGGGTACGGAAGTTGCAGCCTCAACCACAACAATGGATGGTGAGATGAAACAGCTGAGCCTGTGGGGTGACGAAGCTGGTACCTCTATGGAGAAGATTGGCACGGATGCGCAAACATCGGCAACCAAAGTACAGGGGGCTGCAGCGACCGAAGAAACGAGTTTAGGGGGGGTTGAGACACAAGCCAATGCGACAGGTACGTCCATTGATGCGATCGGCACCGATGCGACCGTTGCCTCAACTGAGGTGGAAGCGGCGGCGGTACAAGAGGAGGCGAGTCTGGGGGCAGTTGGACTAGAGGCGAAAGCGACAGGCGCGGCGGAACTCACCATTGGTACGGACGCTGTAGAGGCTGAAGGCGTGGCGAAGGGCGCGTTTGCCGGTATCACGAGTTCCATGGGCTTCCTGGGCGGGATGCTCTCACTGCTCAACATCAACACGTCGCAGTTTACCGGACAGAATCGCAATCCCACGACCGGTCCCTATAGCGGCTATCACATGCTACAGAATGCTCGCGGAGGGAAGAACATCCCCGCTGGCCTCTCACTTGTCGGGGGGGAAGGTCCGGAAGTCATCGAAGTGCCGGGCGGGAGCAACATCTACCCCCATGGTGTGATGCCGCCCCACGCAGGCGGCGGAAGCAGCCTTCCCTACTCATCAGGCGGCGGGTATAGCGGAGGCGGCGGCGGCAGTCAGAGCGGCCCCGTGAATATCTATGTCATGCTCGACAGTCAGCAAATCGGCCATTCCACGGCCCCGCATATCGTGCAAGAGATGCGGATACTCACGGGAATGAGGATGTAGCCATGGGAGTAACCGTTGTGATTGGCTCACTCACCGTCCATCCGACTGATACTGTCGTCTATGTCCTGGCGTCGCCCGCGATGACGATACGGGATAGCAGCACGCAAGGCAGTACCGCGAATTTCACGCTCTATGACGCCAGCGGGGAGCTGCACTTTCAGCCCTTTGAGCCGATCACCATTACGGATAGCGTGGCTGGCAACATGTTCAGTGGCTACTTGAATACCGACACCGAGAACAACCTCTATCCTGGGGACGCGCTGACGCACAGCATCACCTGCATTGATGAAGAGCTGTTCCTGGCAGGCAAGCGCGTCGCCTCTGGCCTCCATGACGATGAACGCATGAGTGGCCAGTACGCTGGCGACAATGTGGTCTATTTGCTGGCAAACTATTTAGTCGATGAAGGTGTCACCTCGTCCTATGCCCAGCAAACCACCAGCACACAAAGCGATTTTGCCACCGGCACGCTCACAAACGTCTCTGCCCTCAACAATACGATAGATGGCGATCTGGAACTGACACCCGCGGGGGGATCCGTCACGAAAACGGAGAGCACAACGGCTGATTGGAATAGCAACATCTCGCTTTCGGGACTTGATACCACGGGTGGCATGCTGAGATTGGCCTCCCATGCCACCCTGCAACTGACGGGAACCTGCGGCCTCAACTTTGGCAATGCGTTTGTGTATCAACAATTTTGGGCTGGTTCCTACGTCGTGCAGGCCAACGACTACATGACCTATAAGGTGTGGATCAATAGTTCTAGCCCGCAAATCATGTGCGCAGTGGACTGCGTCTGCACGGACGGCACAACGATGCGCGACGTTGGGAGTAATGGCTGCCTGGATCAAAACGGTTTGCTCGCTCATCCGAAGCAAGACTTGAGTGGCTTTGCCAACGATCAGTGGTACTCGAGGCAAATCAACATCAACCTCCTGGCAGGCAAGACGATCTCCGCTATCAGCATCGCGTTTGAGGGAGACAGTCAAGGCACGTACACGGGCTATGTCTACGATGTGATTATCTATGCCGCCAATCTCACGACAAAGAACGTAACCGTCTATGCCTCTGCTGGCGCGTCGTCGGGCGTGGTGGCATTACCAACCAATAAAGCCCTGGGGGATAATGGCTATAGCAACGTCGAGCTTCGTGCAGTCGTCGGGTATGAGAAGACGGGGACGCGCCTTGCCTCTACCACGAGCCTCACGCCTGCCGGTATCTATCAGAACAGTTTGGTCAGTTGGCAGCAGACCGGATTTCCTACGGACGCGACGCTCGCCGCCAACACCATACCAGCTACTGCCTCTCTAGCCGTCAACACCTCG
>JBPCJY010000270.1:0-21449 GCA_051004815.1 Ktedonobacteraceae bacterium | reverse complement strand
AGTACCCTCAGTTCGAGGGGAATTGACGCCTCTGGACATCTGGTAAGACGTAAGAAATTACGCACGGGTGGAGGAAAGAGGAACTGTAGAGGGGATGTCAATAGATGTCCCTAAAGCAGAGAACGGTTTCACCCTTGTATTGTACCAGATAAACGAGGTCAGCGCGCAGCATTTCGCGCTTGATTTCTACGTTTTGCTCACGGACGACTTCGGTGTCGGGTAAGAGTTGGGGATGATCTCCGCGGCGTGATCGCCCATTAACGATTTCAACGCATGGTCATACGATTGATGTTGGGTCAATGTAGAATACCTCTGCCATATTTCTTGTGCAGATCATAGCATATCCCGGTTTAGCGTACAAGAGCATGGCCATTCCTATGAATCCGGTCTCATATTTTTGATTGCATGTTGTACAAGTTTGCATAGACGCCATTCAATGCGATTAACTCCGCATGCGTGCCCTGTTCACCGATCCCGGTGTCAGATAACACCACTATCCTTTGGGCATTGCGGATGGTTGACAAACGATGGGCGATGACAAGCGTTGTGCGGTTGTCGGCTAACTTTTCCAATGCATCCTGCACAGCCTTTTCACTTTCATTATCCAGCGCGCTCGTCGCTTCATCAAAAATGAGAACAGGGGGATTTTTGAGGAAGACGCGTGCGATACTCAAGCGTTGCTTTTGCCCGCCTGAGAGCCTTACGCCGCGTTGACCGATATCCGTGTCATAGCCATCCGGGAACGCCATGATAAAATCATGCGCGTGCGCCTGTTTAGCCGCGTCAATGATTTCTTGCCTACTGGCGTCGAGTTTCCCGTAGCGGATATTGTCCGCAACGGTCCCAGCAAACAAATAGACATCTTGCTGGACAATACCAATATTCCTTCGTAATGAACGCAAGGTAACATCTCGAATATCCTGCCCATCCAGCAGTATTTTTCCCGCATTTACATCGTAGAAACGTGGAATTAACGAGCAGAGCGTTGTTTTGCCAACGCCGGAAGACCCGACTAAGGCAACGTATTCGCCGGCTTGTATCTCCAGCGAGAGGTTCTTCACGACATACTGATGATCTTCTTTATACTTGAAGCTGACATCTTTAAACTCCACATTACCTCGAACCTGTGTCAGATCAATCGCATCTGCCGCGTCTTGTAGATCGGGCACCACCTCCATCATATCCATAAACCGATGAAATCCGGTAATTCCTTCCTGATAGAGCCTGCCAAAATTGACTAATTTCTGAATTGGATCGATGAGGATACTAATACATAATAAGTAGGTGAGCAAATCAGCTAAATCCAAGGAAGCGTGAACAATAGCGATGCTACCAAAGATGATTACAGCGATGGTAATGAGCTGAGTGAAGGCAAGTAATCCGCTGGAAAAGTACATTTCACTTTTATAGCCATCTCTGCGGCTGGCGAGAAAACGATTGTTTGCATAGGCGAACTTTCTTTTTTCAATATCTTCGTTGGTAAATGATTTTACCACTCTGATGCCCGCAAGCGTATCTTCAACTTGCGTATTGATATCACCGATTCTATCCTTGCTGCTGCGTAGTGCCTTATTCATCTTTTTATTGAAATACAGCGCATGCACAGCCATCATTGGCACAAAGAGAAAGACGATCAAGGTAAGCGCAACATTGACCTGCAGCAAGATAATGAAGGCACCAGTGACCGTCAAACTGGTAACAACGATATCCTCAGGACCATGATGATATAACTCGCTCATTGCGAATGTATCATTGGTAAGCCGGGTCATTAATTGGCCGGTGCGTTGTTCATCATAAAAGCGAAACGATAGCTTTTGATACTGCTCGAATAATTCATTGCGCATGTCGCTTTCCATCCTGGCACCCATCATATGCCCTTGAAAGTCGATGAACATGGTACACAGTAATTGGATACCAACCAACGCGACCATGAGCGCGCCCATCAGATAAATCTGGTTGAGATCTTGAGGCGTATTACCTTCTAAGATGTTTTTGGTGATGTACCGTGCGCATAATGGGAGTAGCAGCGTAATCACCGATACTATAAGTGCGCAGGCCATGTCCGCGAAAAACAAGCCCAGGTATGGTTTGTAGTACGATAAGAACTTCTTGCCGCGCGAACGCACAGGCGTGCTGGATGCATAGCCAGCTTTTGCCACGGGAAGATCATTCGCCGCGGGCTGCTTTGGCGATTCTTTCGTGGTCGAATCGGTTGAATGCAAAGGGATGCTCCTCATGGTAGTGTTCAAACAATCGCAGATTGCAAATGGGCGGAGTCAATAGGTGAGGATGCGCGACAGAGAACACCAGCATAAGAGGGAGTGAAGTGGAAGGCAAGACCATCTTGGTGGAGGCGTGGCTTATGGAGGTTGAAAGGAAGATGCGTTTTCAAGTGATCGAGAACAGTATGACGCGAAATGCTATCTCAGCGTCTACGTTCCCTGGGCATCTCCGATGCAACTCCATACCTTCATGCTGGGTATCGATGTTGCGCGGCGTGCGCTTTTGGGCATCTTTACATTTCCTTTCCGATACTTTCGGCGCGGGAAAACATGCGCCGAAGATAATAACCTCTATCCTGTATGGGGTAATGATACCATATGGAAAATGCTTGGTCAACTATGCTCAAGTATATTCACGTAGCTTAGCTTGTGATTGTGATGTGGGCATAACAGATACCTACCCCGTATTCCGTACTCCGGCGGCAATGCCATTAATCGTGAGCAGGACGGCGTAGGTGAGTTTGGCACGTTCCCGTTCCTGCTCAGTGGCGGTCTCTTGCGCCAGTTCATCGAAGATCAGGGGGCCACCAGCAGCGCGTAGTCGGCGCAACAACGAGACCTGGAAGTAACTGAGTGGGTCAACATAGGGATTGCGCAAGCGTATGGAACGTTGGAGAACAGGAGAAGTGTCGAGCAGGGCTTCGCCACCTACAATGTGCAATAGCATGCGCTGTGTGCGTTCGTATTCTTGCACAATCTCGCTAGAGACGCGTTCACGTAACGCTTCATTTTCCACCAATAGCGCGTAGTGATGGGCGATATGCATATCCGCTTTGGAGAGTGTCATTTGCAGGTTGTCCAGGAAGGCGCGTAAAAACGGCCATGATCGGTACATTTCCTGGAGTTGCGCCAGACTTTCCGGATGCTCTGCATGATATGCTTCCAACGCACTGCCCACGCCATACCAGCTTGGCAGCACATAGCGACTCTGCATCCAGGAGAAGACCCAGGGGATGGCCCGTAGCTCCTCAATGCCACGTCCGCTGGTACGACGGGCGGGCCGCGAACCGATGTTGAGCCACCCTAACTCAAGGATGGGGGTCGCCTGTTCAAAAAATGGCAAAAAGTCGGGGTTATGATAGATCAAGTTCTGATAACATGTGAAGGCGTGTGCTGACAGGTGGTACAGGATATCTAACCACTCCTGCGCGGGGTGTAACTGCGCCTGCTGTTGATAGGTTGCTGGCATACTTGACTGCGCGACCCCCACCACGACGAGTTCCATATTACGTAGCGCAATCGCGTGCAGCCCATACTTAAACGAGAGCATTTCGCCTTGTTCGGTGACGCGAATACGCCCATTGACGGTACCAGCGGGTTGTCCCAGGACAGCCTCGTAAATAGGGCCGCCACCACGTCCAATCGCTCCGCCGCGACCATGAAAGAGGGTAATACCAACACCATAGCGTGTGCCAAGTGCGGCCAGGCGGATTTGCGCCAGATATAGTTCCCAACTGGAGGTCAGAATGCCGCCATCCTTGCTGCTATCGGAATAGCCGAGCATAACTTGTTGCTGGTTAGAGCATGTGGCGAGCCATGCCTGATAGTTGGGATGGGTAAAGGCACGCTCCAGGATAGCAGCGCATGAACGGAGATCGTCAATCGTCTCGAAGAGCGGCACAATAGGCAGAGCAGTAATCCCTGCCTCTTTGCAAAAGAACTGCACTACGAGCAGGTCGCTGACATTGCGGGTCATGCTGATGATATAGCAAGAAATAGCTTTTTCCCCGAACTCCTCGCGTGCCGAGCGAATAGCCTCGAAGGTGTGCAGGATATGCTCGGTCTCCGCGCTGAACCGGAGTCCATGACGTGGTAAGACACGAGGATCGCTGAGCAGGTTGTTGACTACTTTCACGCGTTCAGTCTCGTCGAGTTGGCTATAATCAACAGCTAGCAAACCAGTGACTTGAAGCAGTTCAGCCAGTGCGGCGGCATGGCGTTCGCTATGTTGTCGCACATCCAGGGCCGCGAAATAAAATCCAAAGACTTGTACCTGACGGATCAGGGTGGCGAGTTGTCCCTGGGCAATCTGTTGTTCGCCATCGGCTAACAGGCTATGTTGCACCAACAACAGGTCATTGAGCAGCTCTTCCGCGCTGTGGTAAGCACTCTGCCCTCTCTGTCCTTCGCTTTCACGCTGTCCGCGATAGTCAGCGGATTCGCTATCCATGCTAACGAGCGGTGATAGCGTTGCCTCCAGGCGTTTCCATATGAAGGAAAACGTACGGCGGTAGGGTTCCTGCGCCGTCTGTCCACCAAGCTCGCGATCATACTCTGGGAGAAGGGCGGCATCCCGCTCAATTGCTTCCTGCAATGGGCGGGTAATGGAACAGTGCTTGAGTGATTGTGAATACTCTTGTGCCAGATTCTGGATGGATGAGCGATAGTGTTCAATAACCTGCGTTCTTTGCCAGTGTAGTGCTTCCAGCATGGTACTGGCATGAACATTCGGATTGCCGTCCTGGTCGCCCCCAATCCAGGAGCCGAGGCGTAGAAAAGGCGGGACGGTCAGTTGCTCTTGTGGGTATGCTTCGCTCAGTAGTTGTTCCAGTTCGGCGTAGAGTTCAGGAACCGCGTCAAAGAGCACTTCATTGAGGTAATAGCCGCCCATTTTAATCTCATCAAGAGGTTGTGGGCGCACATGGCGCACCGCGTCTGTACGCCACAACAGTGAGATCACGCTTACCATTTCACGTTGCCAGCTTGCGCGTTGTCGCGGCGTCATATCCTCTATGCGATCATGTTGCTCCAGCAGTTCGGCAATCCGACGTGACTTGGTAATCAGGCTGCGGCGTGTGGCCTCCGTGGGATGAGCGGTAAAAACCAGTTCGATAGAGAGCTGGTTCAGCAGTTGTTGTATGGTGGTTGCGTCCAGGCCATGCTCTTTGAAAAAGCTGACCAGAGCCGCCAGTGAACCACGCTGTGGAGTGGCTGTGCTGCTGGCTTCATACGCGAGACGCCGACGAATACGTTGGTGTTGCTCAGCAGTGTTCACCAGGTGAAAATATACGGTAAAGGCCCGTATCACGTCAATGGTGGTAGCTAGATCGCAGTGCTCAACGATGGACGTAATTTCTTGATCGAGTGTAGCAATCTCATTGTGCAGGTCAGTGACCGCGCTTTTGGAGGCATGGGGAAGCGTTTCAGTGCAACTACGGAGACGTTTGCATGCCAGGCGCAGTCGCTCTACCGTCTCGAAAACGGAGCGTCCGCCATGCTGTTGAATAGCATTGCCCAGCGCGTCCCCTAAAATGCGAATATCCTGGCGCAGGGGTGCATCCTTCTCGCTGCGGTCAACTTGTTCTGCCATCTATAAAGTTCCTTGGTGTAGTAGGATGTATTCTCTTGAAAAACAGTAGAGACAATCCACCACATCTTTGTGACAGACAAGCGCAAAAGGGAAACTTTTCTCTAGCTACGTTCCCTAATCAAGAATCAAGCCGCGAATGTATTGAGTACCCAGCGAGCAGTAGATTCGTCGGGAGCTTTATAAATTTGTTTTACCAGTTGACGTAGCATTTCAGGTTGCTTGATAAGTAGCACACGCTCCTGTGCCAATTCGGCTAAAGTAGGATATTGATCGTTTACTACTTCCATAGCCATTTCTTGCAAGGCCTCAATCTTGCCTCTGGCAACCCGCTCTTTAACCTCTGGGTCTTCATCTAGCAGGCTATCGTAGTGGTATTCCATATAGTCCTCCACAATGCGCTTGTCTTGCATCGAGATAGTGTTTGATCGGTTTAAGATGGTTCTAAACCGACTGGCGTGACGGACAAACTCAGGTTGCGTGTAATGTTGCTTCATCTCCTCCAGTGCTTGTATGAGCAATGAAGCATTTGCTCCTTTCATCGCTGATAAAAAGGTATACATAACGATGAGCCGCTTTTCGACATATTCTCTGGCATCAAGTGTCCAAAGAGTGAGTACCTGATAATGTAACGTCAGAAGCTCTTCTTTCGCGTTGTCACTGGTTTCACGAAAAGGCGATTCTGGAATGTTCGCCTCAAACAAGTATAACACAACGGAGAGGACGGGGAGCCGATAGGCAATGAGCAATTCGACATGGTAGCGTAACATGCGCAGTGCCATGTCTTCATCAGCATTGGTTTGCAATTCCAGGTTCAGGGTATGGGCTTCACCCCTGTAATTTACCAGATAGACGAGGTCAGCATGCAGCAGTTCGCGCTTGATTTCCACGTTTTGCTCACGGATAACTTCGGTGTCGGGTAAGAGTTGTGGGATGATCTCTGCGGCGTGATCGCCCATTAACGATTTCAAGGCATGGTCATATGGTTGATGTTGGGTCATTGTAGGACACCTCTGCCATATTTCTTGCGCAGATCATAGCATATGTCTATGCAACATACAAGGAGCCTTGCTGCACAAAGGGAAGCAAGGTATAGTACCTCTAAAACGTAACGAACAGAAGGAGTTGAAATACTCTAGTAGTACAGTAGTACATGACGGAATACGAGACCTTGTCCTGAACGAGAAAAATATGCTATACTTTTGTTTACAGAGAACACTGGATGTTTTGCTGTGAGCTATGTTGCTCTCCTGGAACCAATGCCGCCCCAATTTAAGCTTCAATGTTATACCGATGCATCCTCAATCTGGTTGTGTGATGAAATGACCTCGGCGAGCGCTGTTTGGTCGTCGAGTATCTGCTGGCCCCAATGTAGGTGCCTCCTGATCTGATCCTGCGCAGATTAATTTGTTGGGAGGACAACCGATGTATTGTTCTGATCCTGATCCCGCTTATCCTCTATATGATGCTCGTTGGGAACACGATGCCTGTGGTATCGGCTTTGTCGCCCAGATCTCTGGTGTTGCCAGCCATAGCGTGATTGCGACAGCACTGGTCGCATTAACACATCTCACGCATCGTGGAGCGCAAGATGCCGACGCGGAAACCGGCGATGGTGCTGGTCTGCTGACGCAAATTCCGCAAACGCTTTTTCGCGAAGAACTCCTGGCCCGCAATATCGTGATACCTGAACTTGATGACCTGGCCGTTGGTATGCTTTTCTTGCCTTCACAAAGCCGCTTGCCAACTGAACATAGGCAGAGCCGTTCGATCATCACCCAGACATTGCATGAGCTTGGGCTACCCCTGCTGACCTGGCGCGACCCGCCTGTTGATACTAGCGTGCTGGGTACACGCGGCCTTGCTTCGGCTCCCACTATTGCCCAGATTTTGCTCCAGCGACCGGAAGCACTAACGCCTGAACAGTACGAACTGAGCTTGTACCAGGCACAACGTATGATCGAGCGGCGTCTACAGGAGGCAGAGATAAGGGATTGTTATATTGCCTCGCTTTCGCTGCACACCATTGTCTATAAAGGTCAGCTCGCCCCCAGTGAATTGGCTCACTTCTACCTTGACCTCGCTGATCCACGTTATAGTAGTGCTTTCGCACTCTTTCACCAACGCTACAGCACAAATACGTTTCCTTCATGGGCACTGGCGCAGCCGATGCGTCTGCTGGCCCACAACGGCGAAATTAACACCATTCAGGGCAATCGCCATTGGATGCAAGCACGAGAGTCCGCCATGTTTTCGCCGCATTGGGGCAACAAATTGCAAGACTTGCTCCCCATCATTCAGTCCGGTGGCAGCGATTCGGCCCAACTGGATAATGTATTGGAATTGTTAACGCATTCCGGGCGTGACCTGCTTCATAGCATCCAGATGTTGATTCCGCCAGCCTGGGAGCAGGATACTGCCTTGCACGGTGTGCAACAAGCCTGGTGTGAATATCACGCGGGCCTGGTCGAGCCGTGGGATGGGCCTGCGGCCCTCGTCTTTAGCGATGGCCGCATAGTGGGAGCCGCCTTGGACCGCAACGGGCTGCGCCCCGCTCGCTATACCCTGACCTCGCAGGGTTTGCTCATCCTTGCTTCAGAAGCGGGCGTTAATCCCACTGACGCGCACGATGTCGTGGAGAGAGGGCGGCTGGGGCCAGGCGAAATTATTGCCGTTGATACCAAATATGGTGTACTGTTGCGCGACTTCGAGGTGAAAGCTGCTCTCGCGCAGCGTCAACCTTACCAGCAGTGGTTAGATCGCTATTTGCTGCGTCTGGCACACCTGGAACATCTTCCGCAATTGCATGGGTCTTCCTCTAACGAAGAGTACGATGCCGCGAAATTGTTTTCACAGCAACAACTTTTTGGGTACACCCATGAAGATGTTGAAATGGTGCTGCGACCCATGCTCATGGAAAACAAAGAACCTATCTGGAGTATGGGCGATGATACCCCCTTAGCCGCCCTTTCATGTCAGTCCCGCTCGCTAGCAGACTATTTTCACCAGCGTTTCGCCCAGGTGACGAATCCGCCCATTGATCCTTTGCGCGAGCGCAGTATGATGTCGCTGGACTGCTACCTGGGCCGTCGGCAAAACTTTCTGACGGAAACTCCACTCCATGCACAGCTTCTCCACCTGGAAACACCGCTTTTGACAGAGTCGCAACTGGAGACGATCCGCAACCTGAAAGCCAATGGATTTCGCTTGCGTACCCTGCACGCCACCTTTGAAACCTCTGGTGGCCCCAAAGCTATGGAAGCTGCTCTTGATCGCTTGGAAAATGAAGCTATCTCTGCCATTGCTGATGGTATCAATCTCTTTATCATCAGTGATCGCACTGCCAATGTGACACAAGCTCCATTATCGATGTTGCTTGCTGTTGGTGCCATCCATCAAACGCTGATTCGGCGGGGGCTGCGCACCTATGTCTCATTAATCTGTGAGACTGCTGCCGCCTGGGATGTGCATCAGACCGCGCTCTTGCTGGGCTATGGAGCGGAGGCTATCTCCCCCTATCTGGCATTGGCAAGCGTGCGTCTACTGGCGGGAGAGCGGCGGCTAGAGCATGTGTCGCCACAGCAGGCGCAGGAGAGCTATATCCACGTCATTGAAGAGGGTTTACGTAAAGTGATGGCTCGCATGGGCATTTCGACGCTGCGCAACATTATTGGCGCGGGCCAGTTCGAGATTATTGGCCTGAACGCGCAGATCATCGAACACTGCTTTACCGGCTCAGCGGCGTATCCCGGTAAGGTGACATATAGTGCTATTGCTGAGCAAGTTATTGAGCGTTGTCAGGCAGTACAACAGACGCTAGTAGAACAAGAGAGTTCCGCGTTAAATGGACGAAGGCGGAAACTGTATGATGCTGGCAACTTTCGTTTTCGTCGTGCCGCCGAGTATCATGCGTATAATCCCTTGTTGGTTCAGGCCTTACAAAAGGCAGCGCAAAGTGGGGACAAAGCAGACTATGTCCGCTACAAAGAGATGGTATACCAGCGTCCCCCGACCAACTTGCGAGACTTGCTGACTTTTGTGCCGACCACGGCGATCCCATTGGAAGAGGTTGAACCGATGGAAGCGATCCGGGCGCGTTTTGTCGCTTCCGCCATGTCAGTTGGTGCGCTCAGTCCAGAGACGCATCGCACCATTGCCGCGGCCATGAACAGTATCGGCGGGCGTAACAATACAGGCGAAGGTGGGGAAGACCCGGCATGGTACGCGGAACAGATCGAAGGGTATCCAGTCAGTAGCAAAATCAAGCAGGTGGCATCCGCCCGTTTTGGAGTCACCACCGAGTACCTTGTGCGAGCCGAGGAACTGGAGATTAAGATGGCACAGGGTTCTAAACCGGGCGAAGGTGGGCAATTACCTCCCAGCAAGGTAACGCCCTTTATTGCGAAATTGCGCCATACGATGCCATATGTAGCACTCATCTCCCCGCCGCCGCATCATGACATTTACAGCATTGAAGACCTGGCCCAGTTGATCTATGATCTGCGCCAGGTGAATCCGACCGCTCGTATAGGTGTCAAGCTGGTCTCCAGTCTGGGCGTAGGCACTATCGCGGCTGGTGTGGCTAAAGCGCACGCAAACTATGTGCTCATCAGTGGACATGATGGAGGTACAGGAGCCTCACCGTTGCAATCTATCAAGCACGCGGGTATCCCGTGGGAACTTGGGTTGGCGGAAACGCAGCAAGTGTTACTACGTAATGGGCTGAGAAGCAGGGTGAAAGTACGCGTCGATGGTGGTTTCAAAACGGGACGCGACGTGGTGATTGGAGCTATGCTTGGCGCGGAAGAATTTGGTTTTGGCACGTCCATCCTGGTGGCTCTGGGCTGCGATATGGCACGGCAATGTCACTTAAATACCTGTCCAACGGGGATCGCGACCCAGCGCGAAGACCTGCGTGCCAAATTTAGCGGGAAGCCGCAACTGATTATCAACTTCCTGACCGCTATCGCCGAAGAGGTGCGTGAGCTGCTGGCGCAATTAGGCGTAGCCCACCTGCATGATCTGGTAGGGCGAGCAGACCTCCTGCAATCGGTTACAGAGACGAACATTGACCTGGCACGGCTGTTGACCGCTGCCGTTGGGGCTTCATCGCCTCAAGCCAGTCGAGCGCAATCATCGTCACCTCTTGCTGAACAACTGGTGGTAGAGGCAGAGCAAGCCATGTGCGGTGAGAGCAGTGTGTTGTTGCAGCACTCTATCTCAAATTATGATCGCTCAATTGGGGCCAGATTGGCGGGTGAGATTGCGCGGCGTTATGGCAATACTGGCTTACCTGGCACAAGCATTACCTGTTCGTTGCAAGGAGCGGCGGGACAAAGTTTCGGTGCTTTCTGTCTACCAGGCATGCGCTTGATCCTCCATGGCGAGGCTAACGATTACGTGGGGAAGAGTATGGTTGGTGGGCAAATTATTATCGCGCCGCCAACTGATGCCGGTTTTGCCGCGCATACGAACACTATTCTTGGGAATACCGTGCTGTATGGCGCGACCGGTGGGCAACTTTTTGCCTCTGGCCGGGCGGGAGAACGTTTCGCGGTACGCAATAGTGGGGCAATGGCCGTGGTGGAAGGTGTGGGAGCGCATGCCTGTGAATATATGACGGGGGGAATGGTTGTCGTGCTGGGTGAAACGGGTCCGAACTTTGCCGCCGGAATGTCTGCTGGCGTGGCCTATGTTCTGGACACGATGGGGGTATTCCCCAGACATTGTAATACCGATCTGGTGGAATTGCAGCGTGTTGATGACCCGAATGAAATAGAGGCTCTCCGTACTGTCATCCAGTGGCATCGCAAAAAGACGCGCAGTTGGCGAGCCGCGCAACTCCTGGCGGAATGGAGTCGCATGCAGCGCACTTTCTGGCGCGTCACGCCCCGTAGTACAACACAAACGACGCAGACTACACAGACTGCTTGTGACTTTGTTATGGCGCACGAAAATGAAGGCACACTGGTAGGTGTAGCACATTCGTGAGCAGCGAACAGATCATGACGGTGCACACAAATGGGGGAGACAACTAGGATCGCAGTGTAGCACATTCGTGAGCAGCGAACAGATCATGACATAGGTTGTTGTTCGTGTGGACGTTCCCAACGTTGTACCGCGGGACGTTGCGCCTCCTGGATGTGGTGTGCGACGAGTTGGTGATGGTCTTCATCATGGCTGTGCGGGTCGGTATGAATAATAACTTCTGAGAGACCTTTGACGCGGTGAAACAGGCGGTGGCGTACCTCTTCAGCAATAGCGTGCGCTTTGATCAAGGTCAATTCGGCCTCGACTTCGATATTCATCGCGATGTGCAGGGTGTGTCCAACCCAGCGTGCGCGTACAGTGTTGATGGCTTCGACGCCGGGAACCTCGCTGGCAATGCTGTAAATAGAAGGAATGACGCGTGGGTCAACGGCATCAAGAAGGCGTTGTAGGACGCTGCGCGTAGTGGAATAGACAACGGTGAGGATGACAACGGTAATCACCAGTCCCGCGATAGGGTCAGCGAGCCGCAGACCAAAGGCGACAAAGATCAGGCCAACGAAGGCGGCTAGCGAGGTCAGTCCATCAATGCGTGAGTGTTGCCCATCAGCAACCAGGGGGACGCTGTTGATACGTTTGCCCACCGAGATTTTGTATTGTGCCAGTATCTCATTGCCAGCGACACCTACCAGTGCAGCCGCCATGCTAAGATACAGTTGGGTCGGGGCGGCTCCACTGGTCAGCTTTAGAATAGACTCGACAGCTCCGGCCACGGCACTGGCGATAATGACCAGTACAATAAAGATACCGGCCAGGTCTTCGGCACGATAATAGCCATAGGTATAGCGTTGATTGGCCGCTCGATTGGAGATCACGAAGGCAATCCACAGTGCGATTGTGGTGAGAACATCGCCGAAGTTGTGCAGGGCATCCGCGAAGAGGCCCGCGCTCCCACCGATAATGGCGATGCTAAACTGGATGAGCGCGACAAGGAGCATGCCCGCCGTTGAGATTTGTACCGCTCGCAACCCTGCCCGGTTGCCGTATAAATCGGCATCCACTTTCCCATGTTCATGCCCATGCCCGCCATGACCGTGTCCATGTTCCTCTTCGTGTTCGTGCTCATCATGGTCATGCTCATCGTGGCTATGGTTGTGATCGTGGGCATGCTCATCATGCTCGTGCTCAGAATGGTACTCTTGCATATCAGCCCTCCGGATGTTATCAATGCGCACTCCTCTGTATTATACACGTTTATAGGTGCTGGCAATGAGACTAGTGGCCTTTTTTCAAACCTGCGGTCTCCAAATGTATGAATGCTGTGTAGGGGCCGATTTACCGTACCCATCGCCGATTGATCGGCCTGTTTCCTTGTCGACCCAGCAAGCGTATGGTATCATAGATTTGACACCATCCTCTGCCATTCTGGCAAGAAGCGCAAGGAGGGAGTCAACATTTGGGACGACACAGATGGGGTCGAGATGTGGACAAGCACGCTACCCTCCCGAAAGGAGCGCACCATGGCCAAGCATATAGAAGACGATGTAGCCTATTACTACGATTTCCACCCCACCGAGGAGGATTTGATGGGGGAAACCTCGGTTCACGCTGCGCTCATTCACTACCTCATGGAGGTACTCACCTGGCTCTTTCGTGGGCAGACCTGCGCTCTCTACGAAAACCTCAACTTCTACCAGACCGCCAACCCGGAGGAGTATCCGCTCGCTCCCGATATCGCCGTGCTCAAAGCGGTCGATTTCCAGCATCTGAGGAGCTGGAAAGTGGGCCAGACCGGCCTTGCGCCCCAGGTCGTCTTCGAGATTGCCTCGGAGGAAACCTGGAAAAAAGACCTGGATGAGAAGCCGATAAGGTATGCACACATGGGGGTAGCCGAGTACTTTGCCTATGATCCCAATGAACCTGCGCTCCGGCGTAGCAGAGGGCAACGTCTCTATGGCTGGCAGCTGAGTCCAGCGACGGGTAAGCGGCAGATGCAAGCCCTGCCCGTTGGGTCACATGGGCGTCTATGGAGTCCGCATCTGGACAGTTTCTTGGTGCCAGATGGGGAGTTGTTGCGCCTCTATGATCGCCATGGCCATCTCCGTCTCACCCAGGCCGAGGCAGAGGCTGAAGCCCGGCGAGCGGAGACGAGAAGAGCTGAGGCAGAGGCTGAAGCCCGGCGAGCGGAGACGAGAAGAGCTGAGGCACTTGCCGAGAAACTGCGCTCACTTGGGATAGACCCTGACGCTCTGTGATCTTCTTATGCCCGTTGATCCTCGCCAGCGACGAGACTGGCTGCTTTTTTCCAGGAGAGCATTTCGTGGCCTTGCGCTTCATCTTTAAAACGGTAATCGTGCTTGCGAATCAATTCGCCGAGCTGCGCGTCTAAACGCTGCAAGCAGAGCAATTGAGCTTGTCGTAGTAACGGGAGCCATGTTGCGGGCATAGCGAGCGGTTTGAGTTCACTGGCGAGCTGGAAGTGGGACAAGCATAGGCCGGACGAAGCAGAGAATTGGGCATAAAAGGTCGGTTCCGCTAATGCTTCGCGCAAAGAAGAGATGAGCCGTGCCGCGATCCGTGCTTGCTGTTGGCAGGCGGGGCAGAGGGTAGACTCTGCTCTAGCCTCGAACCAATGTCGCTTCCTGCTGCCATTATCGTGTTCTAGCTGTTCCATAGCATCTGAAAGGATATCGCGATAGGCCTGTGCCAGGGATATGACGGCTCCCATGTCCACTAGTTGCCAGGTGTGTAGATGGCAAAAGCCTTTGGAGTGTCGCAACTCTTCGCGTATGGTAACGTCGGTGAACAGTTCGTCTTTCCAGGTTTCCAGGTAGCGGTGCATGCTTTCACCTACCAGGCGACAAAGGATACAACCTTCCTGGCTACATGCCATGGTTAATCGTTGGAAGTCATGTGAGTTTTGCATAACTGCAACCTTTACCTTCCTCAAACGTCTATGTAGTACGATAGCTGTTTTTAAGAAAAAATACCACTGGGCTGATTATTCACGCTATTTATGAATACTTTTACCGATTATTATGCTGTATTGGGTATTGACCCACAGGCATCTGCTAGTAGCATCAAAGCCGCTTTTAAGAAACTTGCCTTGCAGTATCATCCCGACGTTTATAAGGGAGAGGATGCGCAAGAGCGTATGCGTACTTTGTTGCAGGCATATCAAACCTTAAACGATCCGGCTGAGCGAAAAGTTTACGACGCTCGTCGCTCGGAGCATGTTTTGGGTGCTTCGTCTCCACGGGGCTATGTTGCAGGTGATATGTTAAGGAGCAGTACACAGAAAGCGCACTTGGCCGCGGAAGTATCACCCACGGCGCGGCGTGACCGACAACGTCACTATAGCTTTCCCGATGTAACTGATGAACCGAATGAACCGAATGAACCCGATAAACGTTTCCTGCACTTAGACCTGGGCGATTTGACGTATGACCTCACTACTAATGAGGTACGCACGTTGAGACAGGAAGGTATGTTGCGCGGTATTGATCGTGAAATTGCTGACCTGACCCAGGCGTCACCTGTCGAGCGAGATACATATCCGTTGCACTGCCATCGTTGCCATCACCGTTGGACTATAGCTTCTTTACGGGGGCGATCACCAACGACGATCTGCCCCTCGTGTAATGCGAAAGATTGGGCGGAATATCTCCTGTTACGCTGTACCCATTGTCATGCTGTTTTTGAAAGCGAGCAGATTCGCTATGAAGTGGGTGCCTACAATTATGGGGATGGGAACGAGACGCTGTGTCCACCGTATGAACTGTTCCCGTTGTGTCCATATTGCGGAGCATCGGGTTGGTGTCCGGCGGAAGATGCGCGGGTAGCTACGTTACGGGCAGCAGCAGGCCGAGCGGCTCTCTTGCGTATTGTATGGGCGAGTGCCGCGGTCGTGGTTTTCATTGTACTGGGATTTGTGGCACTGAATGTCTTGCGGTGATGAACGTAGACAGGCCAGGAACGTCTTTATGGCGTTCCTGGCCTGTTTGTATGGAAGCAGGTGAGGCCTAGTTACTCACTTTTTGTACAATACTGGTGCTTCCCTGGTATAGCACCTCAACTTTGACCGAGAGGTTGCTGGTGATGGATTGAGCGTTGTTGTTGAAATCACCCAGGTCCGCACTGGAACTAATGGTGAAGGCCAGACTCTGGTTGCCCACTTTCAGGTGCAGAACATGGTCGGTTCCCACTGCACTGGTGGTCAAGCCCTGATATTTGACCAGATTTTGATCTTGTAGATCGCCACTATCGGCGGCACTCAGTTTGGTTGCCATAAAGGTGCCATTGGTATTTGTCGCGGCTTCGACCTTAATCAGCTGGCCTACAGTTGGTAGCGAACCATTGAAATCGCTTATGTCGGTCTGACCATTCACAATGCTCATGGACGTGTTCTGGCCGTTGGGCATAACTACTACCAGCGAACTGTTCGTCACCGATTGCACTTTGCCGATAAATGCAATGGAGCCAGGCTCGTTGGTATCCGGCGTGCCATCGTTGGTGGTCGTGGTAACAACACCCTGGGAAACGCCCTGGCTATTGTCATCGTTGATGGGAGTGGTGCCCGTGGTGATGGTGTACGAACCATCGCTGTTCTGAGTGGCAGTAATCGTATAGACCTTCCCGACTTGTGGCTGAATGGCCGACAACTGCGTAGCGTTTAACCCTTTAATCGTAAGTGCCTGGCCCTGCACGCTTAGTGTGACGGTATCATTTACCGTATCTACCGACTGGACCGTACCAGTGATGGAAGCACTGTTGCCTGAGCCACTGGTGCCAGGTACACCGGCGCATGCTGAAATTACTAACATTAATACGAGACCCGCAATACAAGTAAGAATGCCGCGCAGGTGAAGCAGTTTGTGTTGTTTCATAGTCGTCTCTCCCGAACTTCTTGTTGTGCTAGTTATATGTAAGACTTATATCTTCTTATTGACGACTATACCCATTTTTTTTAGTGTACGCTATGCTTTATAGCACAGTATTCCTGTGAGATAAGCCATAAAAATTGTTCGGCATATTAACGCCTTTGTCAGCACGAGAGTCACAGGATCAGGTTTTCACTCAAAAGTATGGGTAAGCCTTCTTTCTTCAGAATATACCCAAAAGAAGCTTTTCTGATCAGATTTGACAAGTTACTAATATGGTAAGATGGTATTGGCAAGACGCATAAAATCCGTTATACTTAATACATTCGATCTCGACAGTTGGAGGAAGAGAATGAGTCAACCTGAATTGGAGCCCCAGCCAGTAAAGTACAATGTCATTATTGATGATGCTTCTGATTTGCCAATCCTTCATGTAAATGCGTTGAATCTTCGTATCAGCCTTGATGAGTTTTACTTTACATTGGGCATTATTCAACCTCCAGATCAGGCAGAGTTGCCAAAGGTAGCGGAAGCCGGGCATGCCGTGGCTCAACCTGTTTTTCGTTTCGCTGTATCGCGTTATACAATGGAGCAGTTCCTGTCTGTCATGGCCGGCCTATATGATCAGCAAACAACGATGCTTCAACGGATGAATCACTCTAGTGGCGAGTCAATCAAAGAGGAGTAAGCAGAAATGAATAGCTTTATTATTACTTCTAGCACTTATCCATTAACATCGGCTTATACAGTATCTCAATCGATAAGCGGTACATCAATGTCTTTTGTTCCAATGCACAAGCCATCTTCCTCCTGGAGAAAATTTATTCATGTATCAGCGCAATACCCAGTGTCTGAATCTTCCGTGACGTTTATTCCGGCGGAGAAAACTACGACTGAAGGGCCAACTGTTCTAAAACCAGCACCATTCCCAGAGGATTACGATGCACAGATAGATGAATTCCTGCGTTTTATTGACTCCTTGGAGCCCCAGACAGAGGTGGCAAACGATATAGTAGCTCAATAGAGATAACCATCTGCTCAAATATAGAGCGATGTATTAAGTGGTAGTTGGCATGGATAGTTTGTTTGTAGATACCTCTGGCTGGATTGAAGTATTTAGCAAAAATGAACCTCTCCACGCCAGGGCAACAGAAATATTTACTCGCGCCCTAAAAGTACGCCGACCAATTGTAACGACAAACTATATTATCAATGAATATTTAGGTACAGATGGCAAACGTTGTCGTTTAAGTCGTGAGGACTTGCTTAATGTCGTTGACCGCATATCACGTTCCCCTGATATAGAAGTTGTACATATCGGTGAGAAAAGCCATGCTGTAGCTCTCCTTCTTCTTCGTAATAGACTAGATAAGGAATGGAGCCTGGTTGATGCAACAAGTTTTAACCTGATGAACGAACGTGGCATACGAGAGGCACTTACCACCGATCATCATTTTGAACAAGCAAAATTCATCAAACTGCTTTAATTCACTATGTCTTGGACAAGATGAATGGCTGAGTGATTAAGTGACTGAGTGGGTCTATCATCGAGATTCTATCGTTTTCAATAAAGAAAACCCCATATGGTATAATTCCCACATCATTCATTCCCCCATCCTCTTTACTCCTCAATCGGCATTAGCACTAATCTCAAATATATCAAATAAGAGAATACCTTGCCAATGACAGCAGACTTGACAGCGTTGGCGAATTTCTACTTCTAACATCGATGTGTAAAGCATGGAGCTTACTTAGGGTAGAGCAAAAGGCTTTACGTATCCCAGCCGAAATCAACCCCCAGGAAGTTGTAGAGGCGAGCATTGTGCGGCTCGAAAAACGCCATCAAGCGTTTGCGCAGTGCCATGTCCATTGTTGTATAACTGTTGTGGTTATACGATTTGTATTCGATGTTCCTCAAGTGGAGTTCGGATGCAGGGACGCTGAGAAAGTCCAATACCTGTTTGAGGGAGACGGCAGGATCAGCATAGAACTCTTCGCTCTTGAGGATCAAAAACTGTTCGCGTGAGAACAGACTCATCCACCTCTGCAATTGATCAATGTACAGGCTTCTCGTCAGATAGCAGTGTTGCATGTAGGTGTAGGGTTCGTAATCCGTGTCTTGCAAGATATGTGCTTGTTCCTCGGCGAGTCCTGCCTCCTGATCGGTGATAGCCTCTTCAAACGAGCGTGTTTCATGCCCCTGTACTACCGCGTGTTGGTACTGGGAATAGGCGCGATCAATCGGATTGCGTAACAGGACGATGAGCTTGACATGAGGTAGGACCTTGACCACTTGCTGTGGGATGTGTGGAAGAAATAAGTACTCTGGTGTGGCTTCTCCTGTCACAAAAGTCTCTTTACGCAGCTGGCAGGCATAATATCGTTCAATCCTGGTGGGAAAGTGTCCCCGGTACCAGGACAGACCTTTGTTCAAGTTCAATCGCCTATCAAAAAAATGCACTTCCTTTCGTGCGGCAGAGATGATACAGGGATGATGTTGTAAGTAGTTATATAATGAGGTCGTGCCACCTTTTTGCGTGCCAATGATCAAAAAATCGGGCAAGAGCCGGATCGGGTACGTCAGCCCTCTATAGAGTTTATCGGCGAGGGGAGTTGGGCTGTTTCTATAAGCCGTGACGCTATGAGGATCGGAATGGGGAGTGCTTGTCGAGGAGGAGACCCTCCTGGATGTGGTGGTTTCATAAGAAGTATTCATTGCCATTACGTCTAACGCTACGCCTTTGTGTCACTACACTGACAAAAAGTGGATGCGCTATGCTCCTTTCGTCCCAACATACACGAATACGCAAGAAATATACTGAACTGTAAGTAAATTTAACTATTGAACGCGTTCAGTTTACGAAAAAGGAGTTATAAAAGTAGTTATATTTGGGTGGAGATTTGGTTGAGGAATCATACAAAACCCATAAGATTGGTTAACATCAATTCATTGCTTCTATTTCTTGAGTTTGGGATATTCCTCGTTTCTATGACAAAAAACTGTATGCACCAAAAATGAGGAAGAACCCTAAATGAGTACCACCTATTCCATTTTTGACAGCCACTATTGTGATGCTGTATTCAGTAATGCAAGAGATGTTGAGAATCGTTATGAAAGTGGCTCAGAGAACACCAATCGATTTGGCATTCAAAGCTTCACTAAAAGGAGCTAGTTCAATCAAATACCTTTAAACATATTATCTATCTTATTAGCAGCTTCTTGCTGCATTGAGGGTAATACATGCGAATACACATCCATCGTCATTGCAATCGTACTATGCCCTAGACGCTCCTGTACCACTTTTGGATGTACACCCGCTACTAGCAAGATCGTTGCTGCGCTATGCCTTAAATCATGAAAGCGCATATGTGGTAGACCAGCGTCTATGAGAAGCTGTTTAAACAACTCTAGGACTTTGGCGGGATTGAAGAAACCACCATAAACACTACAGAAGATAATACCATTCTCACACCACTTCTCACCTGCTTTGCTACGTATATCATTTTGAAGCACACGATGTTCCTTCAACGCCTCTAGGGCAACATTCGCTAGCACAATCTTACGCCGACCAGCTTTTGTCTTTGGTTCGCTTTCTTTGTAACCATACCCGTTTATCCAACTCATAGTACGACGCACAAAGGCAACACCCTTTTCAAAATCGACATCATCCCACCGGAGAGCTAATAACTCACCGCGCCTCATCCCAGTGGTAAGAGCCAGTAAGATCAATGCCTCAATGCGAGAACCGCGAGCGGCCTCTAAGAGCTTTACTGCCTGCTCAGTGGTCAAGATTTGCGCGTCGTATCGTTCAACGTGAGGAAGCGATACCAACTTTGTCACGTTACGAGGTACTAACCCCCACTTGACCGCATTCTCCAATGCGCTATGAAGCACCGCATGAATGAGAATGACTGACCTGGGAGACAATCCCTCTTCTAGCTTTTGTGAGTAAAACTCCTGCACTTTCCCAGCCGTGAGCTTTTGTATTGTCACCTGCCCAAGTGAGGGTACCAGGTGCTTATAGACAATGAACTTGCACTGTTTATAGCTATTTGGCTTTACAGAGGGCTTATAGACTTGCTCTAGCCACTTCTCAAGGTATGACTTGAGTAACTGTTGTGCGCCAGTAGCTAACGTCCCTTGTTGCTGCTCATGCAGTGCAACTTTGAGCTTTTCTTGTACTTCCTTGCGCGTCTTCCCATAGAAGATTTTGCGCTTGCGGTTCTCTAAGGTAATACTCGCAACCCATCGACCATCTTTGCGTTGATAAATGGAACCCTCGCCATGTCCTCGCCTTGCCATAACAACACCCCCTCTTTATGCACCCTTTTCACGCTTTTCTACCCAACGTTGCAACGAGATCACCGACACCCGTACTGCTCGACCAAAGCGCACTACTGGAAGCCCTTCACAGTCAATGAGCATGTAGACCTTCGCACGACTCAACCGTAGTGACACCGCCACTTCTGGAATACTCAGAAGCAAGGGCTGTATGTGTGTTTCTTGTTGTCGTTTTGCCATACCATCACCTCACAATCCGCTAATAGCTTCATCGTTGTAGATATGAGAAAGCAAGCTAGCACCTTTTGTAGTTAGAGGGGCGCGTGTTACTTGTACCGCGCCCAGGGGCTATGTTTTTGCCGCAAAAAAAGCCGGTTGGTTGTCGGCGGCAAGCGGCGGCCCCAGGGGGCAAGCCGCCGCCGCTTCGCGTGCCGCCGACAACATGTAGACATCCACCATCGTGAGCAAAGGCGGGGTGAGGAGCCACCTTACTTCTTTTGCTAACGATGGGTGTGGGTGTGTTCGCATCGTGTGCTCGTGCCAGCTGGCAGGACTCCATCACGAACAGCGTGGGCGTGCAGCACGTGGCGCACATAGAGCCAAGCCCTCTCATGGGTCTGCAACGACCCTTACGGCATGGTGTGTGGGCGTGTGACTTGACTTGTATCAAGCAAGAAGGTGTTCCGAGTGAAGCAAAACACAGATGATGG
>JBPCJY010000269.1:0-10927 GCA_051004815.1 Ktedonobacteraceae bacterium | reverse complement strand
CAATCCATCCCGCTCTGGAAAGTGACGCGATTAGCAGACCCGCAAGCTGTTGCGACCCTTGCGGCATATCGGCCCGATTTCATCTGTGTTGCTTGTTTCTCACAGCGCATTCCACGCGCAATCATAGACATTCCACATTTGGGCTGCCTCAATGTCCATCCATCGTTGTTGCCTGCTAATCGCGGCCCTGTTCCCCTTTTCTGGACGTTCCGTGAGGGGCATGAGCAAACCGGCGTCACCATTCACCTCATGGATGAAGGTATGGATAGTGGCGATATCCTGGCGCAACGTGTTATTCCCGTCCCCACTGCCATAAGCTATGCGCAATTAGAGTCGCAATGCGCCTTACAAGGGGGAGCGTTACTGGCACACACCGTCTGGGAGCTTTTCCATGGGCGTGCGGTACGGGTAGCGCAGGATGAGTCGAAAAGTAGCTATCATTCATTTCCGTGTGAGGAAGATTATGACGTGTCTGTGGCTGAATGGAGTGCCGCTCATGTGTATAATTTTATCTGTGGAGTAGGAACATGGGGTGGGACAATCAAACTGCACATAGATGATAGGGTATTCCAGGTACGGCAAGCCATTTCCTATAGCCAGGAAACTCAAGGCAAATGGAGTGGGAAAACATTGTTCTGGGAAGGTGCAGAGCTATGGCTACCTTGCAAAACAGGGTGGGTAGGGGTGCTGAGCCTAACCTAGCAGTTTTTCAATTGTGTGTAAGAAATCATCCAACTCAAGCGGTTTGCTCATCGAGGCAAGTTTGCGTTTCTCTATCTCGTGCCGGGGGAGACGTGCGCTGATTATCAGTGCTGGAATATGCTCCAATCCCTTGGTAGCATGCAGATGGTCGTAGAGTTCGAGACCATTCATGCGTGGCAACTGATAGTCTAGAATAAAGAGACTTGGCTTAATGTTGGTGACAGTCTTCATAGCCTGGAAGCCATCCGTGACGAGCAAGGCTTGATGGTGGGTCTCTTGTAAAATAGCCTGCACCAGGAATGTCCCTATTCCTGTGTCGTCCTCAACCACTAAAACGGTTTTTACCGGGGCATCCTTCTCCTTTGACGGCTGCTCTTTCCCTTGAGACATGCTCAACTCCAACTCTCGTATTACGATCTATGAATGTACAAGCTAGCAACTTCTAAGCGTTTGCTTGCTTGTAATAATAATTCTTGCCTTGTCTGATTGCGGTGAGCATAACTGAATGTTGACATCAAACGCACGCAAACACACAATACAAATCTGCCTCAACAATTTCGGCAAACGCCAAATTTGACTTTGGTGGAATTATAGCATGCTTTGTCAAGCTCAAGTATCTATTGGAAAACTCAACAACACTACTGAAACAAGAAATTATGTCCCAAAGTATTGCTGAGTACATGTGGCAATGAAGCTACATGGCCTATCCAGGCAGCGGGAAACTGCTACGAGTTACTGGGCGCACCAAAAGCACCGGGCAAGGCGCGTGGTCAAGCACGAAGCGAGCGACATGGCCGACAGATTTGGGGCCAAGCGGTGGTGCGCCACGGTTTATAGGGCGCGGACAGATGACAATGATATCGGCATTCCACGCGGCGGCGGTGTTGACAATTTCGCGCTCAGGACGCCCTGCACACTGTAGGGTTTCTACTCCCTCTACGTGTGAGAAGTAACGTTTGCCCTCTTCAAGAATATCCTGCGCGGCAAATTGTTCGGATTCCCGCATCTGTTCGTGGCGTAAAGGACCGGTCAAGCGCGGCGCGAACGAGCGTCTCCGCCTTAAATCCATATCATGCTGTGGCCCAGAGTCAGTAACATACAGCAGCCCTATAGCCAGCGTGCCACCTTCCACACTTTTCATAAATGTAGAGACCGCCTGGCTGAGCAGCTCACTATTTGTCCCATCCAGGCAACAAAGTATGCGCATAGCTTTCCCTCCTGATACCTGTCTATAACAATATTAGCCAGATCGCAAATGCCCCGACCAGCAACATGAACGGGGTGACTAAGATGCCAATCTTGAAATAATCCAGACCAGACACATCCAGGTTGCGTTGACGCAAAATAAGGAGCCAGAGTACAGTAGCCAGCGAACCGACGGTGGTAAGATTTGGCCCTAAATCGCAGCCAAAGATAGTGGAAGCAATAAAGCCTTGTTGTACAGCTAACGGAGCATGTTGCACACTGTGCAATGAGGAGGTCAGGACAACCGCCATCGGCACATTGTTGATCAAGTTTGTGCCAAGGGCTGCCCCAAGTGTACCGATCATGACGGCCCCAAAACTCGTGCCACCAGAGAGATGCAGGAGGAGTTGGCCGAACTGGGTTGTCAGCCCTGTTCCCTCTACCGCCTGGACGACGATAAACATGCCGGCAATAAAGCCGAAGATCGACCAGGAAATTTGCTGCCCCGTATGCTTGATAGTGGTGCGTTTCCAAAACAATGCGCCTACCAGGAGCAGAATTGCCCCGCCAAGCGCAACCACCGAAAGTGGAAATTGCGTCGCGGAAGCGAAAACATAGGCGATGGCTACCACTCCCAGGACAATGCAGGTATAGCGGAAATAGCCTTTATGTTTCACTGATTCCTCTGCCGAAGGGAGGCGTTTCAAATCGAAACGCCCTTGTAATTGTCGTTGGTAGAGTAAGAAGAAAATTCCTATATTGACAGCGATAACAAGCAAACAGGGCAACGTGAGCAGGCGCAGGAATGTCAGCAGGTCAAGCGGATATTTTGTCGTAATAATGATATTAATAGGATTGCTGACGGGGAGCAAGAAAGAAGCCGTATCAGCAATGAATGTACAGGCGAAGAGGAAGGGCAGCACAGGTAAGCGCAACCGTGTTACCAAACTGTAAATAATAGGCGTTAAAATAAGGGCGGTAGCATCATTAGAGAGTAGCATTGAGATCAGGCTACCCAGGAGAAATGTATTGAGAAAGAGGCGTCGCGAGCTGTTCCCTGAGAGCCGTGCAGCTTGAAAGGCTAACCAATCGAAAAGTCCCGCTACCTCCGCTAATGCGGCTAAACTCATCATACCCAGGAAAAAGAGGAAGGTATTCCAATCTTTGAGTAGCGTGGTTGCCGCATCTAGTGGGTTAATAAGCCCGATAACAAGCAACAGTACTGCCCCCGCCAAAGCAAACATAGCTTCGTTCCACTTAAATGGGCGCGTCATGATGCCGAGGAGGGTGAGTATAGACACGCTAACAATGAGGAGTGTTGAAGTTAGCGCGGGTACGTGGAAAAATAGCAGCATAGTCACATGTTCCTACATACTTGAATACTTGTTTGGATGGTCTATTATAATACGTTTGTACTGCTGAGAAAGAAACAACATAGTATCAGAAAGCAATACAAGAGTTGTGGGCATGTCCCACAACTCTTGTATTGAACGTAAAAGCTGCTGCTTACCTCTGTGGAGGTTGGTTGTAAGGATTAGCCACTTGCGTCGGATCGTATTGACCAGGTTGTCCCTGTCCATACGGTTGGTTATATGGCGGCGGATATTGGTTCGGCTGCGATGGGTACTGGTTATACTGATTGTTCTGACCGTTCTGGCCGTACTGTCCAGGAGCTTGATAAGGTTGCTGGTAAGGTTGTTGATAGGGATTCGGTTGACCTTGCATACCAATCATTGCAGGATTGTATGCTGGCTGTACTGTATTCTTTTTGCGCCGTGTTGGCAACACAAATGCCAGCACGACAATAATAAGCCCAACAAAGGCTATTGCTCCAGCCGCCAGCCAGTTGTTCTGCTCGAAGCCATTGGGGTTTTGTGAGTAATCCGCGGTCTTAAACACTCGCTGTCCACTAGCAGAAAATACTGTTAGCTCTACAATGGTGTGGGCCGAGCCTACCAGGTGCGTACCAATCGTGGAAGTCTGATCAACGTCAGTGGTGTTATCCGTGCGATAGACAAATGAGATGTTATCTCCATTGCCAAAGGTGTTTGTCCCGTCAATAGTTGGAGTAAAGTCGTTTTCGTTGACGACATAGAGTGCTGAACTGCCACTCATTTCCAGGTAGCCAGTGCTATCACCTACGAGGAAATGTGCCACGGAACCTTCGCTCACACTTTGATATGAGACATGATGTGAACTCGTGCCATAAATCAGTCCACCAATGATGAGCAAGGCACCAATAATAATGAGTCCCCAACGCCTGGTTACTAGTAAAACGATTAAGCGAATCACAGGTTTCTCCCTCTTTTGATTGTGTCCTGTAATAAAAGCAAGACCCAAACATCATAGTAAAACAGCTATCGCTAGCAAACACGGTGCTGTTATCTATCTCTATCATACATAGCTTGCCTTACGTTTACTATGAACTACCTCACTGTCGAGTATGTGAATTATTTGCAGTCAAGCCCTTCATATACCCATTGATAAATTGCCACTCGACTCACCAGGCACACTATGGTATCATCATTCACACGATCAGGAAAGAAATTTCGACGGAAGAAGAGTAGGGCGATACTGTGTATCTCAAACGTTTAGAAATGTTTGGCTTTAAGAGCTTTGCTGTGCGCACATCCCTGGAGTTCAGTACGGGGATAACGGCGGTGGTCGGGCCAAATGGCGCCGGAAAATCAAATGTGGCGGACGCGATGCGCTGGGTGCTGGGTGAACAGAGCATGCGCCAGTTGCGTGGGAAAAAAAGTGACGACATTATCTTCGTGGGAGGTCATGGGAAGTCCGCCCTGGGTATGGCCGAAGTATCGCTGACAATCGATAATAACACTGGCTGGGTGCCATCGGAATATAGCGAGATCACCGTCACACGGCGCAGTTTTCGTTCTGGCGAAAACGAATACCTGATCAATAAACAGAGAGTTCGTCTGCGCGATGTCGTATTGCTTTTGGCACAGGCACGCATAGGGCACGATTCATATACCGTCGTTGGGCAAGGGTCGATAGATGCCGCTTTGAGCTTGCGTGCCGAGGAGCGGCGTGGCCTCTTTGAAGATGCCGCGGGCATACGCCCATTCCAGGTGCAGCGTGCTGAGGCTGAGAACCGTCTGCGCCAGACAGAGCAGAACCTGGAACGTCTGCGTGACATCGTGAACGAGATCGAACCACGCCTGGGACCTTTACGCGAACAGGCTCAGCGAGCAGTGGAGTTTCAGCAACTCAATAGCGAACTACAGGATGTTCTACTGACATGGTACGCCCTGCAATGGCGGCGTTTACGTACTGCACGCGAACGGGCGGAAGTCGCGGAACAGGAGCAGACACGGAAAGTTCGCCACCTGGAACAGTCTATCCAGGCGGCAGACGAGCAGGGTAATGTGTTGCGCTCTACCCGTCAAACACTGCGCACACGTATTGCCGAAGCTCGCGGAGCCTGTAACGAGGCCAATGCTGTTGTGCAGAAAATCGGGCGTGACCTGGCGGTGAACGAAGAGCGTATCATCGGTTTGGCCAGCCAACGCAGCGATCAGCAACAAGAAGAACGACGTTTGCGCGAACGCCTGATTGCCCTGCAACAACAGCTTATTGACCAGGAAGAGCAATGCGACCTTGCCGATGAAGCAGTAGACATCAGTGCCTCGGCTCTCGCCGCACTTGAGGTACAGGTCTCCAGAGCACAAAAAGATTACGAGATGGAGGAGCGGCGTCTACGGGCGGCGCAAAATGATCTCATCCAGGTACAGGCTCGCCTGGGAGCCAGCCAGACAGACCTGGGCCGACAACAGAAGCACCTGGGAGAGCGCAATCGTACTCTGGCTGCTCGCCGAGATACCATCGCTCAATCTCAGCAAACCTTGCGCACATTGGAAACGCGTCTCCAGGATGAACGGTCGCATCTGGACGTGGCACACGTTGAAGAACAGCAGGTTACACAGCGTAAGCAGGTAGTGGCACGGGCGATAGCGGACGCTCAGCAGGAAGTGGAGCATTTGAAAGCTACGCTGGCAGAGGCTGAAAGACAGCGACGCACCGTCAATGATCGCTTGACTATGCTCAAGAACTGGCGACAAAGCTTGAGCGGGTATAGCGATGGTGTGCGCAATCTGTTACGTGCGCCTGCCGGGAAAGTGTCGGGCTTGATCGGCCCTGTTCCCCAACTTGGCGTTGCCCCCGCTGGTATGGAGGTGGCTATCGAAGCGGCCCTTGGGCCATATGTACAGGCTGTGGTGGTGCGAACATTGGAGGATGCCCATAGCAGTCTCCAGTATTTGCAAAGTGCGAAACTCGGCAAAGCGATGGTCATGTGGCTGAACGATGGACGACCAGAGGATGATAGTGATGAAACAAGTTGGCAAGTACAGGAGGACACGCTCAATCGCTTCGTGGCCGTGTCCCCATCCTTGCAACAACGTGTAATAGGGTTTGCATGGCGACATATCCAGTGTGAACCGCTCTACCTGCCGCTTTTCCGTCGCATGCTACATGGTATCGTGCTTGTGAAAGATGTAGCTGCTGCCAGGGAACTTTTCGCCTGGATTTCCACCCTCAGTATGTCCTCGTCCAGCGATTTACCTTTTGAGGTGGTTGTTACACAGCAGGGAGAGGTGCTGCACAGCGCGGGTTGGCTCTCCGGTGGCAGTGGGAAAGAGGGTAGTCAACAGGGATTGCTGGCCTATGAACGAGAATTGCGTGAGCTGCCACAGCAATTAAGCGACCACGTTGCGCTGATCGATCAACTCAATGAAACAATCAGTAAGATGCAGCGCATGCAGGAGGGACGCCGTGCGGAACAATCCTCCATTGATAAAGAGCTACAAAAGATAGTCGGGCGTGTGTACGAACTGAACAAACTGCTGACAACAACGCAGCGCGATCAGGAACGTTTGCAAACAGAGTTGCGTATGGCGATCTCTATCGAGCAGCAGTTAGCGGCGGAGGTAGTTGGCTTGGAGCAGGAGGTACAGGCTGCTCAGGAGCGTGTACATGTCCATGAGAAGTCGCAGCATGAAATGGCGGGTTTGGCCGAAGAACTGCAACACGAGATGGAGGAACGAGCCATCATCTATCGTCGCCAGCAAGATGAGCTTGGGAAGGGGCGTACTGCCCTGGCGGTGAAGCGACAGGAGGCTAAGGCACAGCAGCAACAATTGGCCGCCAGGCAGACACAAGCCCAGGATGTGAAAGCACAGATTGAGCAGCATCGCGCACGCGTGAAAGAGGCGGAACAGCGACAACAAGCCTTGCAGGAAGCAGTTGCGCTACAGCATCAGGAGTTGGAGCAGGCTCGCGCACACGAACAAACGCTGGCACATGAATTACACTCCGTGGAAGAGCAATCGAATGAAATTGATCGCCAACTCACGGGTTTGGAACACCAGACACTACAATTGCGCCATACTATGACTGAATTGGAGGGTGTATATCGCCGCTGTCTATTAGATAGCCAGAAGGCACGCGACGCGGTGGAGTCGCTGTTAGCCCAATTGCAAGAAGAAATGGGTGTGAGCGACCCCAAAGAATTAAGCGGCTATGCTGCCCGTGCCGATGCTCAGGCGGATGGTATAGCAGAGGATGATGTGGCTGGTGCGCTAGCTACCAGTGATCCTGGCAGGTTATCAGAGGAAGAGGAGGCGCAACTGCGCAAGTTACGACGGCGTGTTGATGGCTTGCGTGGACGCATCAAGGCATTGGGTGGCTGTGATCCCGCCGCGCCGCAACAGTATGAAGAAACGCGCACCCGTTTTGAATTTCTCTCTACACAGAACAAAGATATGGAACAGGCCGCTCTGCACCTGCGTGCAATCATTGGGCAACTGGATGTGACGATGGCACGGCAATTTGAGGCTACCTTTCAGGCCGTCAACGCACGTTTTCGCGAACATTTCACAACGCTCTTTAACGGTGGCAATGCTCGCCTGGAATTGATTACCGCTAAAGCCAGCGAGGATGAGGTAGTATCGGCGGGAAGCATGCCAGCCGGTGTAGAGGTCATTGTGCAACCGCCCGGCAAGAAAGTACAAGATTTATCGTTGCTCTCAGGTGGAGAGCGTGCGCTGGTCTCTGCCGCTTTACTCTTTGCCCTCTTAGAGATCAACCCGCCCCCCTTCTGCTTGCTTGACGAGGTTGATGCGGCCCTCGACGAAGCGAATGTTGTCCGCTTCTGCGATATCCTGAAACGGCTCGCCCAACGCACACAATTTATTGTGATTACGCACAATCGCGTGACTATGACCTCTTCGCAAGTGATCTACGGCGTATCAATGGGTGGTGACAGCATCTCCCGCTTGCTCTCTATGAAATTGGAAGAGGCGGCGGTCGCGGGAGACAGATAGTCACCAGAGCGGTCGCCAGGGGCCAATATATCTCACTTAAGCCAGGCCACCCACCCATCCCAGGTACCCACAAGGGGCTTACCTGGTAAATAAGGAGGGAGGGTCGATTGAGGATATCACTCCTGGCGGCGGTTCAACTCCCAACGCTTTGGCGGCGGGTAGACGTATCGGGCAATCGTCGTCGACACCCAGCCGATACAGAAGCCGCCAAAGACTAACAGGATGGTTTGCTCGCCCTCGCTGCCCCGGATCATCCGTGTGAGTAGCAGAACAACCGCCCAGGCGATGGCGAGGCCAGCACTGTAGGTCCAATAGTTTCTTTTGCGAAGCATCTTATACTCCTGTTCCTTTCTAAGGACACAATGTACAACTTCTAGTCTGTAGGAACCTTGATGGGGGAGAGTCGCATCCCAAGCTGAAGTGTCCCATTTTCAGCTTGGGGTGCGGCTCTCCCCTTCCTCAGAGAATCATTCCCCTGCTCGTCCCTTCATGATCTGTCCCTGATGATATTGCTAAGTGTTATATTTATAATAGCATATCGCAATATTATTATCAAGGGCTGAACCGCGAAAAAGAGGCCAGAAGAAGGACATGGTTCAGTACATATTTAAATGACGGTTATTTCAGCTTCAGGTTGCACCTGTTCTGAAGTTTCTGCTTCTTGCTCTTTATACACGTGCTTATCCGCTTTCCCGCCCGGCATCCAAAACATCGCGACCAGGCCAATGATAGCCAGGACAAACATCACTGCATAGACCCACAGCAGACTGTGAGACAGCGCACCTTCTAATTGACTCAGGAAATTGCCAGGAAGAGTTGCCCGTAATTGAGGAGTCAGCAACACATTCGCGGCGGAGATATTCTTGGGCAAGTGCGCTACCACAGCGGCGAAGTGAGCAAAGATGGGTGAAAAGAGCAATGCCATCTGAGCATTGAGAATTGTTCCCAGCACCGCGACGCCGATGGTACCGCCAATGGTACGGAAAAACTGCGATGAAGCAGTGACGACACCACGCAGGTTCCACGGCACAGCGTTTTGCACTGAAAGGGTGTAAGCCGTACTGGCAAGGCCGAAGCCGCTACCAATCAAGATCATCGCCGTGATGATGAAGGGAAAGCTGCTTTGTGGATTGAAGAATATGACCATGCCCATACCTATTGCCGTGCAGAGGGTACCCAGACCCGCCGTAAAGCGGTAGCCGTAGCGAATGATGATTTGGCCGCTAAGCATCGAAGCGATAGGCCAGGATAGCAGTTGTGGTATGAGCACAATGCCAGCGTCAGTGGCACTACCGCCCTTCACCCCCTGGATAAAGAGAGGGATGTAGGTGGTGAGCGCGAACATATTGACACCTAACACCACCGAGCCGATGCTAGCAACCGCAATCATACGATTATTAAAAAGGGTTAGCGGCAAAATTGGTTCGGCAAAGCGGCGTTCCTGGATCAAGAAGAGGATCAGCAACACCACCGCGACGGCAAACAAGCTGATGCTTTGCCAGGATGACCATGCCCATGCTGTTCCACCCTGTAAGCAGGCAAAGAGCAGGGCAACGATGCTGGCCGTCAGCGTCAACGTGCCAATATAGTCCAGGCTATGCTTCTTGCGCTCGATGTCTTCTTTCAGGTAGATGGTGAGTAAAAAGGCTGAAAGCAGACCAAAGGGAATATTGATGTAGAAGACCCAGCGCCAGTCAAAATGATCGACAATCAGTCCACCGACCGCCGGACCAACCACACTGGAAATGCCCCATACACCGCTAAATAGTCCCTGTAGCCGAGCACGCTGCTCCAACTCAAAGATATCTCCAATGATCGTCAACACGATGGGTAATACAGCACCCGCGCCCAACCCTTGTATGGCACGGAAGATAATCAATTGCACCATCGTTTGCGCCGCGCCAGAGGCTATTGAACCGAGCAGGAATAATGCTGTACCAAACAGAAAAATTGGTTTGCGCCCATAGAGGTCGGCCAGTTTGCCGTAGATAGGTACTGTAGTGGTCGAAGTGAGCAGGTAGGCGGAGAATACCCACGAGTAGAGCGTAATACCGCCCAGCTTGCCTACAATGGTTGGCAGTGCCGTTCCTACAATTGTGGTGTCCAGTGCCGCCAGGAACATTCCCAGCATGAGTGCAATCGTGACAATAATTTTTGCGTTCTTGGTCATTTGTAGTATCCTGATCATTTCCTCGTGGTTTGAGGCAGTGTGCAAGCATGCTGTATGAGTGATGGACTTTGCAATCCGCGACTGCAAAGTCCATCACTCATACAGCATTGTAGGTCGCCACAGGCGACGAGAAGCCTTGCGTAGCTATATCTTTTTTCAGCTTGTCAGCTATGCATAGTAGCCGACGCTCTTAGTATACCGCATTTGTCGGGGTGATTGCCCTGTCCTTGTGGACGGTTTTTCCATCGTATACTAAACATGGAGCTTCTGGCAACATTGGTCGCAGGGTCTGTGAATGATTGCCAAGGCAACCACCATGACCCTCTCAGCAATAATCCACAAACCCTGAAACTGGTCGAAAAAGGTATTGACAGGACGGAGAGACTGTAGTATCATACGTCCTGTCAAGAGAACCGTCTGTATGTGCAGGCGAACCGGTGATTATAGCGAAGAGGGTACACCCGTTCCCATCCCGAACACGGTAGTTAAGCTCTTCAGCTCTCACGATACTCTGGGGGCAGCCCCACGG
>JBPCJY010000268.1:0-14048 GCA_051004815.1 Ktedonobacteraceae bacterium | reverse complement strand
TTTTCCAAAAGCATTCTACCGGAACTCTAGGGGAGCAGGGATTTTTTTGCTTTTCAGGAAACGACACAGGTGTTTCTGCTATCTCCCACGGTCGACAGCAGAACCACTTGTGTCGTTCATTTGTTGTTCCTTAATCCCGCGAGCGGAAGATTTTCACGCGGCGGTAGGGTTCTTTGCCGCGGCTGCGGGAGGTGAGGTTATAGCGGGTCGCCATCTGGTGCTGCAAGCGGCGAATGTAGGCATTGGCGGGAGCCAATTCTGCCGTAATCAAGTCTTTGTTCAGGACTTGATGGATGGCGTCCTCGGTCTCCAGCAGTGCTCGTGTGGTTGAGTCATCTGAATCGCGTACCTCGCCTGACTCGTCTTCGTCATCGGGCGGAGGGTCCGCCGTTGGGATGTCGAAGATGTGGGCCAGAGCATGTTGCATCTGGGCGATGGTGTTGTTTTTCAGAATGATAATCAACTTGCGGTCCTGTTCCGCTTGTTGCAGCCGTTCCGGTTGGCGGCGATAGTAATTTTTCAAGGTGATGACGGCGTCGGCATCGCTTTGATTGTTGGTGACGATGATGGGTACGCGCAACTGGCGAGCCGATTCTGATAGCCGGTCGCGGCTCACCCCGAAGGGGTAGACGCGCAAGGTCTTCATGATCGGCTGCGGTGCCTGCATCTCGGCGGGAGCATATATCCCCTCGTCGAGCAGGGGCCGTTCAGGCGCGATCACCGCGGCAGTCCGTTGGTGTTCGACATCAGCAGGTGAGGTACCTGTGGGGGCTAACGCCCGAAACTGGGTTTGCGGCTGGCTCTGGCTGCGTCCGCGAAAGCGTTCGCTGCCGCCACCGCCGCCATTGCGGAAACCCTGTTGTCCGGAGTTTCCCATCTGGTGCAATTGGCCCCACTCGCCTCGTTCTCCGCGATCACCACGACCGGAGCGGTCAAATTGGCCGCCTGGGCCACCGAAGCCGCCCGCACCCCATGTTGGTACTTCCATACCACCGGCGGTGACGCGATGGACACTGACGCGTCCTGTCTCTTCATCGCGGGTGCGTTCTTCAGCGGAGACGGCTTGTCCGCGCAGCATACTGTCAACCGTGTCGGCGACATCGCGATGCACGACCAGTTCCTGCCAACTTTGCTGCTCCACCACGACATCGAAGGTAGGTGGAGCTTTGCGCTCCAGGATACTCTTCTGGGTGTGGCGACGCCGAGCCTCCTCGTCACCGAGGGTCACGGTCTGGATACCACCAACCAGATCGGAGAGCGTTGGGTTGACCAGCAGGTTGCCCAGCGAGTTACCATGGGCGGTCGCGACGAGCTGCACACCGCGTTCGGCGATAGTGCGAGCGGCGGCGGCTTCCAATTCGGTGCCGATTTCATCGATGACAATGACCTGGGGCATGTGGTTCTCGACGGCCTCAATCATCACCGCGTGTTGTTCGGCGGTGCGAGCGACCTGCATGCGGCGGGCACGCCCGATACCGGGGTGAGGGATATCGCCGTCACCGGCGATTTCGTTTGAGGTATCGACGACCACGACCCTTTTATTGGCTTCGTCCGCGAGGACGCGTGCTATTTCACGCAACAGGGTGGTTTTACCCACACCTGGGCGACCAAGAATCAAGATGGATTGACCCTGTTCGACAATATCACGAATTAGGGCAATACTGCCGAGTACCGCTCGACCAATACGGCAGGTCAAGCCGACAACTTTCCCTTTGCGATTGCGGAGGGCGCTAATACGATGGAGCGTTCGCTCTATACCAGCACGGTTATCGTCGCCAAATTCACCGATGCGTTCGACCACGTATTCGAGGTCGGCATTGGAGACAGGCTGCGTACTTAGGATCACCTCCCCTTCTGGGAACCGGCCCTCGGCATAGCGTCCGAGGTCCATTACGATCTCCAGCAGTTCGCTTCGGTTTTCAAGCCGATTGACCGCGTCGTGGATGCTGGGGGGAAGTGTCCCTAGCAGAGCCTCCAGATCGTCAGTGATCGCATGTTGCATAGGCAGTTTTATCACCTCATTGCTGGCGCGAATTGACCGTCCCCAGTCCCTTCACGCTATAGACCACTCGTTGCTCAAGGGCGGGGACGGTGCGGTGACGCATAGCCAGCAAGGCTATGTGGCGCACGAGCAGCACCTTGGTCGAGGTCTGCTCAAAGCCACTAGCGCGCAGAGCGGTGATTACAGATGACTCGTACTCTCGCACCTGGCAAGAGACGGGTCGGACGCTTTCTCCCTGTAACTTTCTTACGCCGAACTGTAAAAGCGGTTCAGCGAGGTCAGAATGCTCAGGGTGGACAATAAGAGAGAGTTGGTGCGGTGACGAGCCGTGACCTCGACAGAGCCGCAACCAGGCTCCCAAACGCACGCCTACGTCGCAGACATAAGTTTCATTGCCCCGTGAGAACGGGAAAGGCAACCGATGTAGCGACCCAACGTGTATTTTCGCAAATTCTTCGCTATTCTCCAGCAACTCTGCCATTTGTACGCGTTGCGGCGTGACAGAGCGGTAGAGTTGATGCAGCCCCCACACATGGTGACGATTCCAACGTCGCAGTGAGGGTAGGTTGAGGGCAATTGTATCACTTGTAGCAGTTGTGTCAGTTGTATCACTTGTGTCGGATGTATTGGGAGCAAACACGTAGGTGAGTTCGCGTGCATAGCGTTGGAAACTCGCCCGTTGAAACAAATCCAGCTCTGGAATTTCGTCCTCAACCTTAGCAAAAATACGGAGAATTCCATGTCCCGCGGCCATTTCCAGCATGTATTCAAGGAGGGCGGCCAGGACATCGTCGCCTGAGACAGTGCGCTGCACCATGGAGGCCAGGTAAGAAAGATCCCACATGGTATGTGATGGTCGCTCTTGCACCTGGGCGAAGCCAAGGATGCGCCAATGGTCTTCACAAATCCAGGTGCGTGAGGCCGGATTCAACGGGAAGATATTCTGCAAGATGGGAGGCAGGGGCAGACGCTTCTCTACAGGCTCGAGCCAGCACACGAAGTTAGCAAACTCGTGCTGCTTGTTGCGAGCACGGCGGTCAATCGAGTAGATGATTCCCGGTAAATCGACGTATAGTACCGGTCGTATCATCCATTACTCCCGCGTCTGGATGTAGGGCGGTATGGTGCGCCCTATCCTTTGACGCTCTGCACTATGCGGAGAAAGTATTGATGAAAACGTGGGTCTCCAGAAACCTCCGGGTGAAATGCTGTGCCTAGTAGGGTTCCTTCTCGAACAGCAACGATGGTGCCATCGTCGAGCGTTGCCAGCGTCTCCACCTCAGGCCCCACCGCTTCGATGGATGGCCCGCGAATGAAGAACGCGTGGAATGGTGCTTCTCCTAATACTGGCACAGTCAGATCAGTCTCAAAACTTTCCCGCTGACTGCCAAAAGCGTTACGACGGACTCGGATATGCATGGAGGCTAACAATGGTTGACCTTCCAGCGCGTTATCCGTCTCTTTCGCTAACAATATTAATCCCGCACATGTCCCCCATAAGGGGAACCCTTCCGCAATCTTTTGCTGTAAAACTGTATCGAAGCCGTACAGCACCATAAGTTTTCCGATGGTGGTACTTTCACCACCTGGTAATATTATACCATCTATTTCCGCTAATTGCGTGGGCAAACGAATGGCTTTTGCCTCAATATCGATACCCATTGCTAAAGCGGCCCGTTGCAACGCTTGCAGATGCGCCGCGAAATCACCTTGTAATGCTAATACGCCAATGCGTAGCTTTGAGTTGTAAGTGTCCGTGTTCATAATGGTTGTACTCTTGGCTTACCAGCCGCGCCGGGCCATGAGTTGTTCCTCTGGCAGCGTGTCTAAGTTAATACCAACCATCGGCTCACCGATGTTTCTCGACACCTCGGCGACGATTTTCGCGTCTTCAAAGTGGGTAGTGGCCCGAACAATAGCTTTGGCTCTCTTCATTGGATCGCCCGATTTGAAGATACCAGAGCCAACGAAGATACCCTCGGCCCCTAAACGCATCATCAGAGCGGCGTCGGCTGGAGTGGCGATACCACCGGCTGAGAAGTTGACGACGGGCAGTTTGCCAGTGCGAGCGACTTCGCTGACCAGTTCATAGGGGGCGCCCAGGTTCTTGGCCTCGGTCATCCACTCCTCTTCGGGCAGCATTTGGAGGCGGCGAATGCCATCCATAATGGCTCGCATATGGCGAACGGCCTCGACGACATTGCCGGAGCCAGCCTCGCCTTTGGTGCGCATCATGGCCGCGCCCTCGCCAATGCGGCGCAGTGCCTCGCCCAAGTTGCGTGCGCCACACACAAATGGGACGGAGAAGAGGTGTTTATTGACGTGGAAATGTTCGTCGGCAGGCGTCAAGACCTCTGACTCGTCAATACAGTCAATGCCAATAGCCTGGAGAATTTCCGCCTCCATAAAATGGCCGATGCGGCACTTTGCCATCACCGGGATAGTGACCGCTTCTTTGATCTGCATAATTAATTCTGGATCGCTCATGCGAGCTACGCCACCTTGCGCACGAATATCGGCGGGGACGCGTTCCAGTGCCATTACGGCACAGGCTCCGGCCTCTTCCGCGATACGGGCCTGCTCGGCATTCACTACGTCACAGATGACGCCACCTTTGAGCATCTCTGGAAATGTTCGTTTTACTTGTATTGTTCCTGTTTGCTTTTGCATAACTTATGTTCTCCTGGCATGTAATGCGGATGGTATAGATGGGTGTATAACCTTTATATACTCATTTTACCACATGGCGAGAGAGGACTGCCTCAGCCAATTGAGCGAATGTATACCAGCCATGTGAGCCAATACGCGCAAGTTTGCCAGAGAACTGGGTTCCTGCTATGTCGCGGAAGCGGCTATTGTTTGACCATGACTTGCGATCAGGATGATAGCTGCGGGAAGAAAACGCACGGTCATGGCTACTCAGCCAATTTGCGATTGGCGTTGCGGTAGCGTGGCTCAATTTGCTGGTAGGCTTCCCACGCGTCCTGGAAATCGGCAGTTGCACGCGTCAGTACGATGCGATCACCAACCACGTCGATAGTGATCTCGTCATTCTCGTGCAGGTGAAGAGCCTCGATCACTGCCGTTGGCAATGCGATGGTAGCGGAGTTGCCCACTTTGCGCAATTTTACGACGTGCATAGCTGTCTTTCCTTTTGTTACGACAGCAAATTCAAGCTCAACCTCAGTGCCAGATCAACGCGATTGAGTTCATCAGGGGTGATGGTGCCGCGACGACGCAGCAGACGAGTCTTTTCAATGGTCATGAGCTGTTCGCATTTTACGTCGGTGAAATCGCTGAGGCCATTTTCTTCGTTGGGGGCAATACGCACATGCAGGGGTAACTCGCGTTCGGTGCGGCTCATGGAGGCGACGATGGTCAGGGGATAGGAAAGAGAGCCATTGCCACGATCATTCTGAATGATGAGTGCGGGACGTGTGCCTTGTTGTTCCGCGCCACGGCCAGGAGACCAGTTAACATCCCAAATCTCACCACGCCGGGGACTGGGCTGAGGGAGATGGGATTCTTTGGACCTTGATTGTTGGGGGCTGGGCTGTTGGGAGTGCCTCGCCTCACTACTCATGAAAACATACCTTACACAATACGCGACTACGCAACCATGACTTCGTGGCCGACCTCAAAAAAGAAGCGAGCATCTTCAAGGGTTTCTGGGAGGGAGCCGAGATAGTCGTAGGCTTCATCGAGGGAGTAGGAAAGGGTGGAAAGTTCGCGTTCGCGTTTCTGAAGGATTGCTAACTTTAGTTGCTGATAATTATCTTGCTGCATCAATTCCATAATAGTCTCCACAACATCTCCTAGTGAGGATTCTAGCTCAACGGCAAGAGCCTTTAGCTCTTTATGCTGCGTTGATGGGATTTGTATAGATTTACGGATGAGGTTCTCATGACGATAAAAATCAGGATGTACAACGGCCATGAAACTGCCTCCTCAATCAAATGTGTATGAAGCCTTTCAAGTCTCTCTTAATTGTAGTCGCTGCTAGCAAATTTGTCAATAAAAGTTGGGCGTGTTTGATTAGAAAAATTGAAAAGTGCAAATTTACGAAAATATTGTGATTATCTTGCGTTCTATACTTGCACTGTAATAGGGCTGTTTTAGCCCATCGCCTTCCAAATCTGGACGGTCCAATCGTCGCTGGCGGAGACAACTTCAGTGCTATTGGACGACCATGCTACGCTCTCCACCTGATCGGTATGGCCGGTATAGTCGCGATAGTGGGTGCCGTTCGAGGCGCCCCAAACCTGTGCTGTGTGGTCGGTGCTGCCAGAGACGATAAGTGTGCCATCAGGAGACCAGGCGCACGATAGGACATAATTGGTGTGACCGCGATAGGTGAAAGAGAGATTGCCATTGGCGGGACTCCAGACCTGCGCTGTGTTATCTTTTGAACCTGAAACAATATAGGCATCATCAGGCGACCAGGCGACCGCTAAGACCACGTCGGAATGGCCGGTATAAGTGGAAACGAGTTGTCCTCCTGCCACTGCCCAAATCTGCGCCGTATTGTCTCCGCTGCCGGAAGCAATATAGCTGCCACTGTGCGACCATGCCACGGAGTTGACATAATGGGCGTGACCGGTATAGGTGAGCAGGAGGCTACCAGTATTGGCATCCCACACCTTGGCGGTTTTATCTCCGCTGCCAGAGACGATATACGCGCCATCGAGCGACCATGCCACGCTGTTGACCTGGTTGGAATGTCCTTTTTGGTAGAATACGCGGCTGCGCGAAGCAATGTCCCAGATCTGCACCGAGCCATCGGAGTGACCGGAGGCGATGCGTGAGCCACTGGGTGACCATGCGGCGCTGAATACTTTCTGCGAGCCACCATTATAGGAGAAGAGTGAGCTTTTTGACGTTGCGGCCCATACCTCAACGAGTGGGCCATGGCCTGCCGAGGCGATCCATGCGCCATTGGGTGACCAGGCGGCGGTATACATACTGTCAGGACCATCGTAGGTGAGGATGGCAGGTGAAATGGGTGGAGGTGTGGCTGGAGCCGTTGGGGTGGCAGTCGGTTGTGATGTGGCAGTCGGTGTTGGACCCGTTGTATTCGTAGCTGTTGGAGCAGGAGTTGAAGGTGTTGTGCCAGCCAGTGTTGTGGCAGTCGGTGTTGGACTGTACGCATGGCTGAAAGGTAAGTTATTCGTCATGGCGAGCCATGCCGCGGCACTACCGCCGATTATCACTAAACCGCCCACGCCGCCCAGTAGCATGCGACGCGTATAGCGGCGTTCGCTTTTGTTCCCTTTTGTCGGGGGCGTGTCTCCATTGGGTGGTGGCGAAGGAGTAGGTGTGGGCAAGAGTGTACCCTGCTCCACTGCTGCTAATATGACGGGTTCAGGTGCTGAAATACGCATTGGGCCAGTGTGAGAGGGTGAGATAAATGTTGGCAGTTCGCCCTGGAAGAGTACCGGCGTGATGGTGGAATCGGTGTTTGCTGAGGGAATGAAGGTTGAAACGTCGGGCGAGACTTTCCCACTGGCTTGTGCAAGTGCATTGGCAAAGGCACGCAACGTGGCGAAACGCTGCTGTGGGTCTTTGGCGAGGGCCATCGAGATAACCTGTTCGACATCCTCTGGCAGCGTGGGCAGTTTCTCGCGTAAAGGTGGCACCGTCGCGAACACATGTTGACTGGCGATCTCGGTAAATGTGCCGTGGAAGGGGTAGCTACCGGTTAACCACTCGTAGATCACAATGCCCAGTGCATACTCGTCACTGACGGGCCGTGGTTTGCCCTGAATCTGCTCTGGAGCCATATACGCGACGGTGCCGACGACATCTTGCGTCATCTGGTAGCGTGAGCTTTGCGCCATGGTGGCAATACCGAAGTCGCTGAGCAATATCTCGTTGTTTGAGCCGAGCAGCATGTTTTCCGGCTTGATATCGCGGTGGATAAATTTTTCGCCGTGCGCGTAGTGCAATGCTTCAGCAACTTGTTTGACATAATGGACAACCGTGGGCAGAGGAAGGCGCGAGCCTTTAGGATGAAGTTGGCGTAGGGTCCCTTGGGGGGCATAGTCCATCACCAGATATGGAGTGTTCTCGTGGACACCAAAATCCAGCACACGGATGATGTTGGGATGCCGTAGGCGACCGATGGTTTGGGCCTCGGTAAGGAAACCGCTCATGCTATCCTCGGTAAGTTGAGTGTGCAATACCTTGATGGCAGCAAACGTGCGCAAAAAGATATGCTCACCAAGGTAGACATCCGCGAAGCCACCTTTGCCCAGCAGATGAGTGAGGCGATAATTTCCTAGCTGTTGCCCTGTATGGTCCATGATGTACGCCTTCCCCAGGCATATAGTACAAGTAACTTTCCCAGCATTTGTAGGTGGATGGATACAGTATAGTTTGATAAGTCAATTTTAGAAGAATAAGGCGCATATGTCAAGGCTGTACAGGTTCAGCAGTCAGGGGAGTTGACAGATGTTCTCTTTTTCTTGTACACTTATGATGGGACAAGAACGGTACTTTGTATCTCTGTGCTATAAGGGGAAGGCCATGAGAGTAATACGTTGCCCGCGCTGCGATGAACCGCTACCTGGCTATGCCAAGTATTGCGCTGTTTGTGGTGGAGCAGTGTTGCCTTCACCCATCGGCCCTACTACAAGGCTTGCTAGCGATGCTCACGCATTCAACGCTCCTCATTGCTTTGCGCTAGACAAGCAAGGTCAAGAAAACATCCGTTTTGGAGAACATGGAACAACTACGGAGACGGTGAAGCGTGGGTGGTGGGCGGCACACTTTAACCACAATAGCACGATACCAATGGTCCAAGAGCGAGACAATGGGGAATATACGCTCGACGCGGATGGCTATGGCGAAGATTTCTGGGAATTCAGGCCAAGTGGCAACTGGCATAAAGTTGTTCCCTCGCGCACCTCACATATGCCAGTGCAACTTCCCGTAACCCCTGCTCCTATCCTGCTTCCCTCACCTACGCAACGTCTCGCGCCGCCAGCAGAGGCTATATTGCCCCCACCCCCAACGGGTGATAAGCACCGCTCCCCTCTTCTCTTCATAGTGAGCCTGCTGCTACTGGGAGCCATTATCACAGGAGGTCTTATAGGGGTGGTGGTGACGTTGGGACGTGGAGCATTGGCGCAAAAGTCGCATGCAACCGGAATTACCTTGCAGGTGACACCAGCCAGTGTGGCCCTTGGTGCGATCATCACTTTGCGTGGTAGCAATTTTACTCCACTTGGGCGCATCGGTTTGAGCCGCGATAGCAATATTCCTGTTTTTGATACCGCCAATAACGCCATTATTCAAGCCGACAGCAAAGGCAGCTTCGCCGATACGGTCATTGTTGATGCGCAATGGTTATCCGGTACGCATCTTCTGGGTGCGGAAGATGCCCATTTGCACAAAATGGCTACTTTTACCATTCTTGTGACAGGTCACAGCTCTTCGCAGCGGCCTGCGCATCTCTTGTTCTCCAGAGATGCGCTAGACCTTGGCTCTGGCGATCAGGCTACCAATAGCACAAAGACCATTACTCTGACCAACGCGGGTGGTGGGCAAATCTCCTGGCAGACCACTACAACGCAACCTTGGCTCCTGCTCAGTCCCCAGAGCGGAACCTTTTCTGGCGGACAATCGATACAGGTGACTATTGCCGCAGATCGCACAAATTTGCCGCCGGGGGCGTATGCTGCTCAGGCTATTTTCTCGACCGACCTGGGGCAGACGTCGTTGCCAGTCAGTATGCAGACGACGCCACTTGAGCTCGGCCATGAGCCAATATTACAGCTTACCCCTGCTGTGCTGGCCTTTAGTGGTGCGGATGGGGGGAACAACCCATCGGCCCAGGTGGTGACCGTGAGCAATCCAGGGGCATTGCCACTACAATGGAATGCCACCGTCAGTGCTGGTAATAGCTGGCTTACGGTCTCACCATCATCTGGCACTGTTGGAAAAGGTGGAAGCGGCTCTGTACTGCTGGGCATCAATAGCAGTGCGCAGTTACCGGGTACTTATAGTGCCTTTGTGAAATTTACCACTGACGGGGTGCCTACCAGGAATAGTCCGCAAAGCATCTATGTGAGCTTGACCATTGTGCCACAATGTGCGCTCCAGGTAGCACCAGGGATGCTCTCGTTTACGGGCGTTGCTCTGCAACCTGCACCGGCTGCGAAAGTCATCAGCTTGACTGGCACACAGGGCTGTTCTACTCCATTGCAATGGAACGCGACAACAACGGGTGGTGTGTCGTGGTTGAGCCTCGGCGCGACCAGTGGTACAGCGCCGTCCTATCCAACGGTAAGCGTCACGAGTGCGGGTCTGCAACCCGGTACGTACACGGCGGGGATCGTCTTTAGCACGGCGGCAGGGACGCAGACGCTGCCTGTGACTTTGACTATTGGGCAGTCCACCGCGCCGCTTATCGCTACTACGCCAGCCTCTATGGCCTTTACCGGCATTATTGGCCAGTCGAATCCGGCGGGGCAGAGCATGACTATCGCGAATAGCGGCGGAGGTGTTCTGGCATGGCAAGCGGTTGTCAGTACTACGAGTGGTGGTTCCTGGCTATCTGTGTCATCAGGCAGTGGGACGCTGGCCGCTTATCAATCAGTTCCTATTACGATACAGCCGAGCCTGCTTGCTAGCTTGCCGCCCAATACCTATACCGGCATGGTGACGATCAGTGGGGTGGATGGCTCTGGCAATCCAGCCAACGGTGGCCCACAGGTGATTCCGGTCAATTTTACTGTTTTACCTGCCTGTACTATCGCGGGAACGCCTGCCGCCCTCACCTTTGTCGGCGTGATTGGACAACCTGCCCCGGCGGCACAAACGGTCACGCTTTCCGCCGGTGGCACCTGTATCCATGCATTGAACTGGACCGCTTCCATTAACGGTACAAGCTGGCTCAACGTCACACCTGCCAGTGGAACCTTGAGTCTTTCGTCTCCAGTAGCGAGCAGTATTGACGTTTCACTGGCAGGATTGACTCCCGGCACCGTCACAGGACATGTCATTATGACCGCCGTCGATAGCGTGACGCAACGCGCAGTCGGTACACCGCAGTCTATCGCTGTTACTCTGACGGTGCAGCCACCTTGTACGCTGCAAGCACCCTCGCTGGCGAACGCGACATTCAGTAGTGAGAAGGGTCACAATCCTAAGCCGACAACGCAAAGCTTTTCGATTGGTATCATTGGTGCCTGTGTTGGCAACGTTACCATTACGCCTACGACGACACAACGTTGGTTGACTATAAGCCCCTCTTCCGCGATCATTACGCATGGCCGTGCTACTTTTACAGTGAAGGTAGCTTCCGCTTCGTTGGCGGCAGGCGCATTTAGTGATACAGTTTCCATTGCCGCTGTCAACAGTGGTGGTGTAACAATCAACGGTAGTGTGCAAACGGTTGGGGTCGCGTTGAGCGTTGTCGCGCCACCATCGCTCTCTGTTGGTCAAGGCACCAGTGGACTCACCATCAATGATGCGACCGGAATAATAACGCAGGCTCTTAGTATTAACAATGGCGGGGGTACACCGCTGAATTGGAAGGCAAAGCTGGGGTCGAATGCACCACCATTTGTCACGCTGTCCGCTCGTGGGGGAAGCAATCTGACGGGTGGAAATGGTATTACCGACAATGTGATCGCTAATGTGACAGGCGTACCAGGGGGTTCAAGCTTTACTACCAGCGTGACGATCAGTGCTATCGACCCATTAACCGGCAACACAGTGGCGGGAAGTCCGATCGTTGTGCCCATTACCATCAATGTTGCGCCACCTTTGATGGCTCTCAACACGACCGCACTAACATACACTACCACCGTGGGGGTAAATCCAGCAGCGCAGTCAGTGGTTCTGTCGAATGCTGGTGGCGATGGCCTTACGTGGACGGCAGGAACACCATCGCAATCCTGGTTGACGGTGGGTTTGACCAGTGGCAGCGATAATGCCAATGCGACCTCGACCATTCCTTTTAGCGTGGATGTCACCGGTCTGGCGAGCGGCTCGTATACGGCAACGGTGGTTATTACGCCTTCGACGGGAACGGCGCAGACGGTGACGGTAACTTTGACCGTCAATTAGCTAGCGGGCATTGGTGGGGTCTTGGGGCAGCAGTTGCCGCGCCAGTGCCATGTGCTGCTTGTCGTGTTCCCAGTCCTCTTTCTCGTTTTCATCGGTCTTGATGGGTGTTTCCAGTAAGACCGCGACATGTCGTAGGCGCGGGTCGCTCAAGAGGGCATGCAGCCCTTCCGTGCCGATGATGCCTTCGCCGAGACGTGTATGGACATCGCGATGGCTTCCCAAAGCCTTTTCGGTATCGTTTAAATGAATAACTTTGAGGCGCGAAAGACCGATGGTTGCATCGACATGCTGGAGCACCTGTTGAGCAGCTAGCGCGGTAGAGATATCGTGTCCCGCTCCCCACAGGTGGGCCGTATCAAGGCAAACGCCGAGGCGGTCAGCATAGTGCGGCAAGCGGTTCAAGATCGCGCCCAATTGCTCAAAACTGTGTCCCAGCGAGTAACCCGCACCGACATCGTTTTCCAACAAGAGCATTACCTCTGGTGGCGTCTCCGGTAGAATGCGCTCAATAGCCTGAACGATGCGAGCTATGCCTGCATCAACCCCGGCTCCTTTGTGGCTTCCCGTGTGAAAAACGACATACTTGGCCCCCAGGAGTACAGCACGCTGCAAGGTCCAACGCAACAGGGTAATAGATTTTTCCCAAATAGCGTCATCGGACGAGGCCAGATTGATGAGGTAGGGTGCGTGAATGACCACGGGATCGAGTCCGCATGCGTGTGCTGCCTGGGCGAACGCGGCACATGCGGCAGGATCATCTGCTGTAGGTCGCCAGCCTGTTGGGTTGCTGGCGAAGATTTGAATGGCGTCACACCCCAGGTATTGGGCTAGTTGTGCCGCCTTCACTGGTTTCGCATTGAGGGGCATATGGCGACCGAGCCGCATTATGACATTCCTTCCATAGAGGTTCCTATCTCATGTACAGTTCCTACTGGCGTTAGCTGGGGTAATTGTTCCAGCTTTGTCAGGCCAAATTGCTGCAAAAATTCAGGGGTCGTGGCAAAGAGGGTAGGGCGTCCAATCGTTTGCGCACGACCAACTTCTGTGACCAGGCCATGTTGGAGCAAGCTTGCCAGGGCGCGATCACTATTGACGCCGCGTACCGCTTCAATTTGTGTACGTGTAACGGGTTGACGATACGAGATAACAGCCAGCGTTTCCAGTGCGGCAGCCGTGAGTTTCGCCGTCATTGGTAGACCCAATAAGGCGGCGATATAGCGAGCGTTTGCCGGTGCTGTGACAAGCTGCACCTGCTCGCCCAGACGTTGCAAGCGGATACCCCGTTCCTGGTGATCCAACTGCTGCTCTAAGGTTTGTAATCCCTCGGCCAGGTGAGCATCATCGGTGTCGAGTAGCTTGCGAAGTTCGTGCTGTGCCAGGGGGCGTCCAGAGACAAAGAGCAAGCTTTCGATAGCTGCCGCCATCTGTTCTCGCGTCAATGGCGTTTCCACTGCTGGTTGCGTTATCTGTTTCTGCGTCATAATGAGGGGATTATATCATGAGAATCCGCTAGCGGGAATAGGGCGTATTTCGATAGTACTAAAGATGTCGATGTTTGCATGTTTCAAAGGGCTGTTATGCTATACTGTAAACCATTATTGCCATGGAGATAGCGCGGGGGCAGCTATTTTTCGCAAACATGGTGCAAAAGAACTGGACAGTTTGAGCCAGCAACACGTCACTTTACTCTAGAACATGGCGGGGGAATTTATGTCATACTATCCATCGTCTCCTCCACAAGCGAATACGCCTGCTAACGGACTGCTGCGAGTGCTTGGTGCATTGCTGTCGCTGGTCAGTATCATGCTCGCGATCTTGGGTGCGGTGTTTCAGCACAGTGCGCTTAGGGCTCTTGCTCAAATAACCTGACCTTCAAGAGCAGACTCTTGAGGCTTAAAGGTATAATTCCACTCCCCATGAAAAGCATCCCGGATGAGATGAAGAGCTTTGAATTCTTCGTCAGTCACTTTGA
>JBPCJY010000267.1:0-7120 GCA_051004815.1 Ktedonobacteraceae bacterium | reverse complement strand
CCCCCCCCCCACCCGCGGGTTGGTTTTGCGAGCTGTTTCCCGGGGGGGGGGGTTGGGTGGGGCGGGTTGGGTCCGCCTTTTGCGCTCCCCCTGGAACTGGAAATGGTAGTATCCTATGATGCCAGCAACTCATATCCAGCATTTACAATGTGTCCTGTGTGGGACGACCTATGATCCAGCCGTTGTGCAGTATGCGTGTCCAGCGTGCGGGCCGTTGGGTGTGCTTGCGGTGGAGTACGATTACGAGCAGATTGCGCCACGTATTAGCCGTACACAGCTTGCGGAAGAGCGAGACCCTACGCTCTGGCGATACCGTGCGCTTCTGCCAATTTCTTATAGCCATAAGGGTAAACCAGCATTAGCGATAGGTGGGACGCCGCTCTATAGGGTTGAGCGGTTGCGCTCGTTGCTGGGAATGAGTGATCTCTGGCTGAAAGATGATACGCGCAATCCCAGTGCCTCATTGAAAGATCGCGCCAGTATTATCGCGGTGATGCTGGCGGAAGGGAAGACGGTAGCCTGTGCCTCGACGGGAAATGCGGCATCGTCGTTGGCGGTGCAAGCGGCTGCGGTAGGCTCTGCATGTTATATTTTTGTGCCGCATAATGCGCCACGGGCGAAGATCATTCAATTGCTCATGTGCGGTGCAACCGTGTTCTCCGTGCAGGGTAGTTATGATGATGCCTTTGATATGTGTATTGAGGCTTGTGATACCTTTGGCTGGTATAACCGCAACACTGGTTATAATCCCTATCTGGTCGAGGGCAAGAAGACGGTTGGCCTGGAGATCGCGGAACAATTGCACTGGCAGGTACCCGATACGGTGCTGGTACCAACGGGCGATGGTTGTATCATCAGTGGCGTCTATCGCGGCTTTGAAGATTTCTATCGCCTGGGTATGATCGAGAGCATGCCACGACTGATCGCGGTGCAAGCCGAAGGCTCACCCGCGATTGCCCGTGCATTGGAAGGTGATGGTATCGTGCGGCCATATCCAGCGCACACGATAGCCGATGGCATCTCTGTTGGTTTGCCGCGTAACGGGGCTATGGCTGTGCGCCATATTCGCAGTAGTGGTGGTTTTGGCGTCACCGTTTCGGATGAGGAGATACTGGCGGCGGAAAAAGCCTTGGCGATGCATACAGGCGTCTTCGCGGAACCATCGGGAGCGGCTTGCTATGCTGGGCTGCTGCGTTTGTTGGAAGAGGGCAAGATTGCACGCGATGAACGTGTGGTGTTGCTGGTGACGGGTAGTGGCCTCAAGAGCATTGATGCTGTCGTGGAAAGTGCTGGTAGTGTTGTGCCTATTGATAAGGGTAAAGAGGGGTTGGCGGCGGTACAGAAAGTGGTGTTGTAAGTTATGGCGGACATCCTCGTTGGCAATGGAACGGTAGTTACGCTTGGCGATGATAATCAACTGCTGGAACAGGGGGCGGTGTTGGTGCGGGGGCAGCGTATCGCGGCGATTGGCTTGGATAGCGAGTTGCGTCAGCAGTATCCTGGTGCGCAGTATGTCGATGCCAATAACGGCCTTATTATGCCGGGGTTTCTGTGTACGCACACGCATTTTTATAGTGCTTTTGCCCGTGGCATGGCTATTGCTGGCGCACCACCCCGTAACTTTTCCGAAATCTTGGAACGGCTATGGTGGCGGTTGGATAAACAGTTGACGTTGGAGGATACTCGTGCCAGTGCTGAGATATATTTGGCCGATGCCATTCGTCATGGCACGACCTGTGTCGTCGATCATCATGCCAGTCCTAATGCTGTGGATGGTAGTTTGGATGTTATGGCTGACGCAGTTGAGCAGGCGGGTATACGGGCCTGTCTCGCCTATGAAGTTTCGGATCGTGATGGGCAAGCGGTGGTTGAGGCGGGTATTGCTGAAAACGAACGCTTCATTCGTACACTGCGTGTGGAAAGGCGTCAGGTGGCGGAGGCTGGCATGATTGCCGCCAGTTATGGGCTGCACGCCTCATTTACGCTCAGCCCTGGAACGTTGGAACGTTGTGCTGCTGGTGGGGCCGAGTTGGGGGTAGGTTTTCATATACATGTGGCGGAAGATAGCTCTGATGAGAACGATTGCTTGTCACGTTATGGCATGCGCGTGGCTGACCGGCTGGCAGACAATGCTATTTTGGGGCCACACAGTATTGCCGCGCACTGTGTCCATGTGCATAGCGGAGAAATCGGGCGACTTGCCGAGACACACACAAACAGCGTGCATAATCCGCGCTCGAATATGAACAACGCTGTGGGCCGCGCTCCCGTGGAGGAGTTGGTGCAAGCGGGTGTCAATGTTGGGCTAGGCAACGATGGGTTTAGCATGAATATGATGCAGGAGATGAAGACTGCCTATCTGCTGCATAAATTTGCTCTCAATGACCCACGGGTTATGGCGGGTGATGTGGTATTGAAGATGGCTTTTGCACATAATGCGCGTATTATAGATGCTATTTTCAGTCCGTTCAGCAGCGATTTAGCACGCGTTGGGGAACTGAGCGTGGGGTCAGCCGCTGATCTGGTATTGCTTGATTATTTGCCGCCGACGCCGCTCAACAGCGAAAATTTTCCGTGGCACCTGATCTTTGGGATGGATGGGCAGCAGGTGAATTCGACGATGGTGGCCGGTCGCTGGTTGATGCGCAATCGCCAGTTGCTGACGGTTGATGAAGCGCGTGTCGCGGCACGAGGAAGAGAGCTTGCGCAAGCTCTCTGGCAAAGAATGTAGGAGGACTTTAAATGAATATTCGAGAAACACAACATGCTGTGCAACAGGAACTGGCACAGCATCATGACACCATGGTGCAATTCCTGCGCGACATCATTGCTATCCCCAGCTTTGACAGTCAGGTCGGGCCGGTGGGGGACGCTATAGGGGCGCGAATGGCCGATCTTGGTTTTGACGAGGTGCGCCGTGACGCGATGGGCAACATCCTGGGACGCATTGGCAATGGGCCACGCACGTTGCTGTACGATAGCCATATCGATACCGTCAGCATTGCCGATGCCAGCCAGTGGCAATGGGACCCGTTCAAGGGTAAAGTTGAGGATGGCATCATCTATGGCCTGGGGGCTGGCGATGAAAAGTGTTCGACACCGCCGATGATCTATGCCATGGCGGCACTGAAAAAGTTGGGGCTGGCGAAAGATTGGACGCTGTATTATTTTGGCAACATGGAGGAGTGGTGCGACGGCATCTCCGGCAATGCACTCGCTGAGCACGAGGGTATTCGTCCGAATTTTGTCGTGATAGGTGAATCGACCGCGATGGAGATTTATCGCGGCCACCGTGGGCGAACCGAGATCAGCGTTACCTTTAAGGGGCGCAGTTGCCATGCCAGTGCGCCGGAGCGCGGCGATAACGCTCTCTACAAGGCCATCCCATTTATCCAGGGAGTGGAGCAGTTGCACCAGGAGCTAAAGAGTCGGCCCGACCCATTTCTTGGCCCTGGTTCGATTACCGTCACCAATATCAGTACGCGTACAGCCTCGCTCAACGCCGTCCCTGACGAGTGCAACATCTATATTGACAGGCGAATGCATCCGGTCGAGACAAAAGAAGTTGTGCTGAACGAACTGCGTGCGCTGCCCAATGCTCATTTGGCCGAAATTGTCGTGCCGATGTACGAAGTACCGAGCTATACCGGCTTCACCTTCCCTGTCGAGAAGATCTTTCCGGCCTGGGCTTTGGCGGAAGAGCATCCATATGTGCAGACGAGCATGGCTACGTTTGAAAGTTGCTATGGACGTCCGGCCAAAACAGGGAAATGGGTTTTCTCCACCAATGCAACCTACTGGATGGGCAAAGCTGGTATTCCTTCCATCGGTTTTGGCCCTGGTGAGGAGCATTGGGCGCATACCGTGCTTGACCAGGTGCCAGCCAACGAAGTGGTGGAGTGCGCCGATTTCTATGCCATGCTGCCGTTGTTTTTGGATACCCATTAAGGCCGATAGTGAGGTTTGGCGCAATTCAATATATTGCAGTGGAGGTATCATGAGTAAGCTTGCGGTGGTTGCCATTGGTGGTAATTCATTAATTAAGGATGAGGCACACAAGAGCGTGCCTGACCAGTTTGATGCGGTGCGAGAGACGGCGGTGCATATTGCCGAGATGATTGCGCAGGGGTGGAATGTGGTGGTGACGCATGGGAATGGGCCACAGGTTGGCTTTATTTTGCTGCGTTCAGAATATTCCCGCAGCGTTTTACACGCGGTGCCGCTCGATTCCTGTGGGGCGGATACGCAGGGTGCGATAGGTTATATGATTCAGCAGGCTCTGCACAACGAATTTCGGCGGCGGGGTATCCATCGTGCATGTGCGACGGTGGTCACGCAGGTGCTGGTAGACCGCAATGATCCGGCTTTGCAGAATCCCAGTAAGCCCATCGGTTCCTTTTATAAAGAGGACGATGCACGGACGAAGATGGCGCAAGAGGGTTGGTCGATGGTGGAGGATGCTGGCCGTGGTTGGCGGCGCGTTGTGCCATCGCCTGTGCCACAGGAGATCATCGAGCGGGACGCCATTGAGACTTTGATTACGAACGGCTTCATTGTCGTTGCCGTTGGTGGTGGTGGTATACCGGTTGTGCGCGATAGCGAGGGGAATCTTTCCGGCGTTGAAGGTGTGATCGACAAAGACCTGGCGTCTAGTTTGCTGGCAAGCAAACTTCATGCCGATCTCCTGCTTATTTCGACGGCTGTAGAGAAAGCATCGCTTCATTTTAAAAAACCGGAGCAGCGTGACCTGGATACCATCACGCTGAGCGAGGCCAAACGTTATTACGACGAGGGACATTTCGCGAAAGGCAGTATGGGTCCCAAAGTTCGCGCCATCATCAATTATCTCGAACAAGGTGGTCGTGCCGCGCTTATTACTATGCCCGAAACAATAGGCAAAGCTCTGGCGGGCCAGACTGGCACCTGGATTATCCCAGATCAGCAGGATGCATAGCAATAGAAAGGTTATTTAAATGAAAACAAATTTACGTGGACGCGACTTTATCTCAACGCAGGAGTGGACGAAGGAAGAATTGGAAACTGTGCTTCAGCTAGCCTTCGACCTCAAAATGAAATGGGGACTCGATCTACCCTCGCGACTGCTGGAGGACAAGACGCTCTTCATGCTTTTCTTTTTCTCCTCGACGCGCACCCGCAACTCATTCGAGGCGGGTATGACGCGGTTGGGAGGCCATGCTATTTTCTTGGAACCGGACAAAATGCAGATCTCGCATGGCGATACACCGAAAGAAATTGGGCGTATCTTGTCTTCGTATGGGCATGGCATCGCTATTCGCCACTGCGATTGGGGCGATGGCAACAAATATTTGCGGGATGTTGCTGAATATGCGCATATCCCGGTGATCAATATGCAGTGCGATGTCTACCATCCCTGCCAGGCCATGGCTGACTTGATGACTTGTGTGGAGAAGAAAGGTAGCCTCAGCGGTAAGAAAGTCGTCATGTCGTGGGCTTATGCCAAGTCGTATACCAAGCCGCTCTCGCTGCCGCAATCGGTGATCGAGCTGTTCACACAATTTGGCGCGGATGTCACGTTGGCTCATCCGCCAGAGTTCGCGCTGATGCCGGAAATTCTGGATAATGCGGCGAGCAACGCCAAGAAAACGGGCGGCAGTTTCAAGGTTGTGCATGATATGGACGAGGCTTTTACGGGGGCGGATATCGTCTATCCCAAGAGTTGGGGGCCACTGGTTATGATGCAAGACCAATCAAAGATGGTAGAGACCATTCGTCAATACGAGGGTTGGATTTGTGACGAACGCCGTATGTCGCTGGCGAAAGAGGATGCCATCTACATGCACTGCCTCCCGGCTGATCGTGGCGTCGAGGTGACAGATGCGGTTATTGACGGCCCACAGTCGGTGGTTTATGACCAGGCTGAGAATCGTATGCATGTGCAGAACGCGATCATGGCTTTGACGATGGGCGGGCGGTAAGTAGTTGTTGTCTGCATACAAATGGAAGAGCGGTTCAGCCGAACCGCTCTTCCATTTGTATGCAGACGAATGCCACATAAACAGGCTGCCTTTATTTCCCGGCGAGCCGTGCAACCACTGGAGCAAAATTCTCCATCTGCCCTGCTTGGATCTGAAGGTAAGAGAAACCGTAGCGATCGCGCTCCTCAAGAAGCTGGTCAACCGCCTGCTCAGTGCTGAGTGGCCTCTTTGGAATGTACCACGCGCTTGACTGGGAGGGAGAGCCAACTCCGCTATCGGTGATCTCCAGATCGTAGATGGTTTGACTCAATTCCAGGTCGGCTGCACGCGGCCCGGCGGCTTCTGTGATCCAGGCGATCTTTTGCTCCAGTGTGGCGTCTGCCGGGTCTCTGCCCTGCTTGCCGATTTTTGAGCCGATGGCAATGATATCCGCTTCTCCGGCCGCCAGCTTGAGCATGCGTTCGCCCGTACCGGCGACGAGAAGAGGCGGATGCGGATGCTGCACCGGCCTGATATTTCCTTTCAACTCTGTAATTGTGTAGTACTTCCCACTGAAATTGACGGTCTCCTCTGTGAAGAGCAGTTTCATGAGCTGAAGGGTTTCCTCAAGATGGCCGACGCGTACACCCGCGTTGGCAAATGGTATTCCCATGCGCTGAGACTCATCGGGCGAGACGCCTGCTCCCAGGCCGAGTTCGAAGCGGCCCGAGGAGAGCAGATCCAGCGTGGCTGCTTCTCTGGCGAGCATGACGGGGTGACGATACTCATTACAGAATACAAAACTGCCGAGGCGCAGCACGGTTGTTGCTTCAGCAGCGATGGCTAACGCTGGAATGGGGGCGAGGCTCCCTACGGTCGTTCGGTCTGGTATGAGCAAGGTCGAGTAGCCAAGCTCCTCGGCCCGGCGGGCAGTGGTGATCCAGGCGGTATGCGATTGAGCGTAGGCCGCTGTGACACCAAAACGAAATGGTCGTTGCATTTGATAAATCTCCTCTCAGTATCGGTCAATAGTTTGTTTTGGACGGGCGTGATTTTGTTGGTGGCAGGGCTTGTGAATGAGTGCTGATGATGCAACGTTGAGTACCAGGGCGACCGCAAGGGATCGCCCCTACTATACACGTAGAACGCGCATCACAGGTATCGTTATATAGTAGGGGCGATCC
>JBPCJY010000266.1:0-16740 GCA_051004815.1 Ktedonobacteraceae bacterium | reverse complement strand
CCCCTACTATACACGATGCGGCTCTGTGAGCCGCTCCCATAAGGAGAAGCCAAGCGTATATAGTAGGGGCGACCCTTGCGGTCGCCCTGGTAGGGGAATGGGGCCGCTTGCTATCCCTTCCCTTGACGCCTATTGGGCGTGCTAAAGCGGCCCCTAACACTATTTTTGCGCCCTTTTTTCCCACAGCATTCCTAACTATGTCCAACAATTGGGTGATAGCAGGATGATAATTGATAGAACGAGGGAGAGAACATTGCGATGGTAAAACGAATTGCATTCCATGACGGTGCTCGCCGTTCGCTGAAGACTGGCATTGATATTGTGGCCGATGCCGTTAAATATACGCTTGGCCCTAGAGGGCGCAACATCGCTATTGACCAGAGGTTTGGCATTCCCACGGTTACTCATGATGGTGTGACGATTGCGAAGGAGATCAATCTCGATGATCCGTTGGAGAACATGGGGGCGCAATTGATGAAGGAGGTGGCGAGCAAAACGAACACGGTAGCAGGAGATGGTACCACTACCGCGACGGTGCTGGCACAGGCTATTGTAACGGCGGGTCTCAAGAATCTGGCTGCCGGTGCGAACCCGATGCAGATCAAACAAGGTTTAACGATAGGCACAGAGGCGGTGGTTGAATATCTGCGCACGGTAGCTATGCCCGTTGAAGGCAAAAAAGAGATTGCTCAACTGGCTATGATATCCGCTGCCGATAGTTTCATCGGTCAACTCATTGCCGATGTGATGGAGCGTGTTGGCAGGGATGGGGTTATCACGATTGAAGAGTCAAAGAGCGGCAATTTTGAGATTGAGTATGTCGAGGGTATGCAGATTGACCGGGGTTTTGTCTCGGCATATTTTGTGACGAATGTAGAGAAGATGGAAGCAGCCCTGGAAAATCCGCTCATTCTCATTACCGATAAGAAGATCAGTGCCGCACAAGAACTGCTGCCTATCCTGGAACAGGTGATGCAACAGGGCCACCGTGAGTTCGTGATTATCGCTGAAGATATTGATGGTGATGCGTTGACGACTCTGGTAGCCAATAAAGTGCGTAGTATTCTCAATGTACTGGCGGTACGCGCACCCAGCTTTGGTGATCGACGTAAAGAGGCGTTGCTGGATATAGCGACTCTGACCGGAGGGCAGGTGATCAGTGAGGAGATGGGGCGTCACCTGACAAAAGCGACGCTGGCAGACCTGGGGTCAGCACGCCTGGTTGTGGCGCATAAGAACGATATGACGATCATTGAAGGACACGGTAAGCCAGAGGATATTCAAGCACGGATGCGCCAACTCAGGAGGCAGCTTGAAGAGAACCCCAGCGATTTCGACCGCGAAAAGTTGTTGGAACGCCTGGCGCGGTTAGCTGGTGGTATTGCTGTCATCAAAGTTGGGGCTGATACGGAGGTTGAATTACAGTATCGCAAGACTCGTGTTGAGGACGCTTTGAATGCTACTCGTGCCGGTGTAGAGGAGGGCATCGTTCCCGGCGGTGGCGTGGCATTGTTAAATGCTGTCGCTGCCCTGGACGATATCCATCTGACGGGGGATGCGGCCACTGGTATCAACATTCTGCGACGCGCCCTGGAAGAGCCGTTGCGTCAGATAGCGATCAATGGTGGACAGAATGGTGCGGTGGTGGTTGATACTGTGCTGCGGACACAACAGGAACATGAGAACAAACGGTACGGATATAACGTGCTTACGAATCGCTACGTGGATATGGTTGAAGTAGGCATCATCGATCCGGTCAAGGTGACGCGTTCGGCTTTGCAATACGCCACGAGTATAGCGGCTTTACTTTTGACGACAGAAGTGCTGGTTACGGATGTGCCGGCAGTGATTGATCCGATGCCGCTGACGGGACAGTTTTAGCGGTGGTGGGTAGGGTGAAGCAGAAGCGACTTCCTTCTCCGGGTTGCCCTGAACTTTCGATCCAGATGTGGCCGCCCATTTTGTCAACGAGTTGTTTGCAGATGTAGAGGCCGAGACCTGTGCCGCGTACTGTACTGGCGAGGTCGCGCTTGAGGCGGGTAAATTTTTCAAAGAGGAGCGGCTGTTCAGCGGGAGGAATACCAGGGCCAGCATCCTGCACGCTGATGCACACTTGAGGAATGGAAGGAGTTTCGCGTTCACGACTTTCATAGTACGTTGCGCTGACCACCACTGAGGTTTGCTTTGGGGCATACTTGCAGGCATTGGACAGCAAATTGCGCAGGATATGGCGTAGATACTGCTCATCAGCCCAGGCTGTTAGCTGCTCCGGGATGTTGACCTGGAATAGGTATTCCTGCGCTTTTCGTGGGTCAAGCTGTGCAATGATTTCATGCACAAGCGGGGCAAGCGCAAGGTGTGTGGGTTGAGCAGGTTTCGTGCTATGGTTGACTTGCAAGACATCGAGCACAGCATTGACCAGGCGTGTGAGTTCCTGGCAGTTCTCCAGTGCGCGGTAGAAGAATCTGGCTTTCGTCGGTTCATCGAGCCGTGCGCTATATTGATTGATGAGTTCCAGGAACCCGGTGAGAGCGGTGAGAGGTGTGCGCAATTCGTGACTGACGTGCATAATAAACTCATCCTTGCGTCGTTCCAACTCTTTGAATTGTGTGATATCTTGCAGGACGCTGATTATGAGGGAAGGAGTGTGATCGCGTTCAAATACCACAGTCGATTTGATCAGGGTCCAACCTACCTCGTGTGTTTGCTTATTGACATAGCGAATGCTCACCTGTGGATTTGCTTCTCCTTGCAAGGCGCGTCTGCCTGGAAGCTGGGAAAGGAGGAAGGGGTGTCCTTGCTCGTCGGTTAGCTCTACGCGCTCCCAGTATGCTGAGGGGGGAGCAGTGAGCATTTCTTCCGCGGAAGAATAACCGGCTCGGGTGGCTATCTGATGGTTCGCATAAATAATTTCCCCAATGGCATTTTGCACTATGATGCCATCGTCCACGTTTCTTAGAATGACTTCGAGCTGATTTTTGGAACGCTGTAATTCCTCATCCAAGTGTTTGCGCCTGGTAATATCCTTTGCAACGCCTATGTAGCCGCACGCGGTGCCGTCTGCGCTGTGCAGCATGGTTGTTTTCACATCTACCCAGACCAAAGTACCATCTTTGCGCCGTCCTTGCCACTCACTTGAGCTGTCTTCTCCGTCGGCTATAGGCAGCAAGTCATGTTCAAGTTTTGCCGCAGTATGGTTCAAGTTGGTTACATTGTAGTCAAGGTAGAGTTGTGCGATGGTGTGGCCGATCATTTCGTCTGAAGTATAGCCGAAGATACATTTCGCACCCTCGTTCCAGTAGATGATTTCCCCTTGTAAGTTGGTGACAATGACGCTGTCGCGGATATGGCGCAAGATATTTGCCTGAAATTGCTCTTGTTCTTGCGCTTGCTTCTGGGCGGTGATGTCACTGAGAAAAATGGTGATGTCGTCAGGTGAAGGAACGATATGGATGTGAAACCACCTCTGGTAGCGGAGAAACCTTACCTCAAATTGCTCGGGGTTGCTGGTAGTAGCAGCTTTCTGGCAGTGATGGTAAAACGACGAGTCGACGATTTCAGGGAAAGTTTCCCAGAGGTTCTGTCCGAGCAGTTCTTCCCGCGCTCTCTGCATTAACGAAGCTGCCTTTGCATTGCAGTACATTATACACCATCGGTGGTCAAGAGCAATAAACGCCTCGGTGATATGTTCGAGAATTGTTGCATTGAGCACTTGCGGCTCCTGCACAATGTACTCAGCTTGTTCCTGTCCTACGTTTCCTTGGGCATCGTTGGAAGAGGGAAGGTTAGTTGTAAGGTCAACTGGATGCACGCGCCCTCCGAACCGCATCGTGCGAATGTATAAGGAACTGTATCGACTTTCTGCTCTGAGGTGATACTTGTGCTTAGTATAGCATATCAAGGTTCAGCGTGAAAATTGGCATTAGATAGGGAAGAGGGGAAGATACTATGCGGTGAAGCATGTTTTGTGGCTATTTGAGGCACTACTGCACTTGTGATAGCTACCACGTTTATTGTGGATAGACGCAATACATTTGCTCTGGGAATGGTACGAATGTACTGTTAGTTCCAACTAAGAATAAGCAGGCGAAGCATGTGCGGTGGGCAGCAGAGTATGAGTTATAATGCTGGTGACAGGACTCGAACCTGCAACCTTTGGCTTCGAAGGCCACTGCTCTATCCATTGAGCTACACCAGCTTACGTAAATGACCAGTGCTCTATCCACTGAGCTACGGGTGCATCATTGTCATAGTACCATGTTTGTCAACTCTTTATCGTTGGGCAACCCCCTTCATGTTTGCTATTGAAATCCAAAGTGGGGAGGTAACAATATAGTATAATTGAGGGTAAAAGAGGCTGGGAAACTGTGTTTTAGTTATCATTTCTTGCTCATCTGTGTTATACTCACAGCAGAAGAGTTTTTCCTGTTCTCCACTCGAATTCTCCTGGAAGAGGGTTTCCTGTTGTTCCCGCTGAGTTGGTACAGCAATATAGTGAGTTGGTGCAACAGCACCAATGGTTGCTGCAACGTCGTGATTGGAGTAGGCGGCAGCAAGAGCGGCTGAAACAACAGGGTGATGATGCGACGCTAGAGAACGTAGGGACATAGCACGCGCTGAGAAGAGTATGCACTGTATAGCAAGCAGCAGGAATTGTATTCCTTTTGCAATTCTTGGAGATGCCAGGGAGGCTGCGAGAGAAAGAAAAAGAGATGTCAACCATCACCTTCTCCGAACAGGAGACGGAGCCTACATCCGTTCTTTTCCCCATCGTTGGCGTCGGGGCTTCTGCTGGTGGACTGGAAGCATTCATCCAGTTGCTGACGCATCTTCCCGCTAACACAGGCATGGCGTATGTTTTTGTCCAACATCTCGATCCCTCGCATGAGAGTCTTCTATCAGACCTACTTGCTCGTGTGACGACAATGCCTGTGTGTGAAGTACGCAATGTGACTGTCGTCAGTCCCAATCATGTCTATGTCATCGCCCCCAACACGTCCTTGACGTTGGAGCACGGTAAACTGCTCCCGCTTCCTCGCACGATGACTGCTGGACAGCATCTCTCTATTGATCGGTTTTTGTCGTCTCTGGCTACTGATCGCGGCCAGCAATCGATTGGGATTCTCCTCTCAGGGACTGCTTCCGATGGGACGCAAGGACTGAAAGCGATCAAGCAGGCGGGAGGTTTCACGTTCGCTCAGGATGCGGAGTCGGCGAAGTTTTCCGAGATGCCACAGAGTGCCATCGATGCCGGATGGGTTGATCACATTCTGTCTTCCGCTGCTATTGCCAGAGAGCTACACACGCACCATGCTTATATATCGTATGCTCATGCTCCCCCGATAGAAGAAGCGCAAAACGACAAGAACGAGCTAAGTGCAGACGAGGAGTCGGCTTTTTTGGCAATTCTCGCACTGCTGCGTCGCAAGACCTTTGTCGATTTTCTCTCCTACAAACGCCCCACTATGCAGCGGCGCATCCGACATCGCATGGCAATCCATCAGCTAGAGCACGTTGCCGATTACCTCCTTTTACTACAAGAGCATGAGGACGAAGCGGGAGCTTTGTACCTGGATATTCTGATCACAGTGACCAGCTTTTTTCGCGACCCACTCGCTTTTGATGCACTGACGCAGATAGCCTTCCCTGCTCTTTTACGCTCTCGCGCTGAGCATGAACCCGTCAGAATCTGGGTGATGGGCTGTTCGACGGGGGAGGAAGTCTATTCTCTTGCTATCTGCCTGCAAGAGTTTCTGGACGTGGCTTCGCCTTCAACTCCTCTGCTGCTTTTTGGGACTGATGTGAATAGCATGGTACTCAAGAAAGCCAGAACGGGCGTCTATACATCAACTGTTCTCCAGGGTGTCTCGCCGCAGCGTTTGCAACGCTTCTTTCTGCCCGTGGAGGCTGGCTATCAAATTTGCCAGGCAATTCGTGATCGCTGTGTTTTCGCAGAGCACAATGTCTCGCGGGACCCGCCATTCTCGCGGATCGACCTGGTGAGTTGTCGCAATGTACTCATTTATCTGGGACCCAGGTTGCAGCGGAATGTATTTCAGACATTTCACTATGCGCTCAAACCATATGGCTATCTCCTACTTGGCACTTCGGAATCAGTGGGGGGGGACACTGACCTTTTTTCCGTGGTAGATGCCAAACAGAGTCTGTATGCAAAAAAAAATACGCGTGTTCGCTTCCCCCTCGCTGGAATGTTGGGGCAAGGTGAGCCAGAGCTCTATGCACTTACGAAAGAGGGAAACGCTATGAACGAAGAGGTTGAACTACGTGAGGAAGACATGCAGAAGGAAGCGGATCAGGTCTTATTGATGCGTTTTGTTCCTGCCAGCGTTGTAATTGACGCGGATATGGAGATCTTCCAGTTTCGTGGCCACACCAGCCCTTATTTAGAGCCAGCACCAGGCAAGGCCAGTTTCAACCTGCTGAAGATGGCTCGCGACGGGCTGCGGTTGGGGCTGCGCTCAGCCATTCTGGCAGCAAGCAAGAGTGGACACGCTGTTACCAGAGAACGGGTTGCAGGTGACGGTGGCGGGAGGTGGCGTGAAGGATGTCACGGTGGAGGTGCTTCCTCTCGCAGCCAGCTCAGCAGAGCGGAGATCGTATCTGGTCGTGTTTACTGAGAAGCTTCCACGAGTACGCAGTGTGGAGGACCCGGTCACGGGAAGCCGTTCCTCGCCGGGAGCGAAGAGTCGCGGGGAGAAAGATCGCCGACTCGCAGTACTGGAGCAGGAGCTGCTGACCAGTAAGGCAGAAATGCATGCGTTGCTGGAGGAACGCGAGGCGGCTAACGAGGAGTTGCGGGCCGCCAATGAGGAGATTCGTTCAAGCAATGAGGAGTTGCAAAGCATTAACGAAGAGTTGGAAACTTCTCGTGAGGAGATCCAGGCCACCAATGAAGAACTGACGACGCTCAACCAGGAGTTGTCCATTAGCAATGAGCAACTCAAAGCGGCTCGGGACTATGCTGAGGCCATTGTGGAGACCATGCGCGAGCCGCTTGTGGTGCTGAATGCTGACTTGCAGGTTGTGCGTGCGAATCCGGCCTTCTATCGGATTTTTCAGGCGACCGCGGAGGAAACGGAGCAGCATCGCCTTTACGAACTGGGTAATGGGCAGTGGAACTTGCCACCGTTATGCACGCTCCTGGAAGAGATTCTTCCCACGAACAACTCCTTCCAGAGCTTCGAGGTGGATGCCACCTTTCCTGCCATTGGTCACAAGGTGATGCTCCTCAATGCCCTTCGGCTCGCCGACAAGCAGGAAGGGCGCGACCACCTCATTCTCCTCGCCTTTGAGGACATCAGTGAACGCAAGCAGCTTGACGCGCAAAAAGATGCTTTTCTTGGTATGGTGAGCCATGAGCTTAAGACGCCCGTGTCGAGTGTGAAAGCGTTTACGCAGGTACTCGAACGACGCTTTCGCGTGGCGGGAGATGAGAAATCGGCGACAATGCTAGGAAAGATGGACACACAGCTTGACAAGCTGATCAGCCTCATCGGCGATCTCTCGAACAAAACAGCTATTGAAGCGGGTAAACTACAGACACACGAGACCTCGTTTGACATTGATGCGCTGGTGCGCGACATTGTCGAGGAAATGCAGCATATTACTGAGACGCACCGTCTGGTGATTAAAAATGAAGCTAACAGGCAGGTCTATGCAGACCGAGAACGCATCGGTCAGGTACTCACTAATCTGCTGTCCAATGCGATCAAGTACTCTCCCCTGGCCAAGACGGTCTGCGTCAGTGCATCAGTGCGTGAAGAGCTTGTCACTGTAAGCGTACAGGATGAAGGGATAGGTATCGCGCAGGAAAAGCAGGAACACGTCTTCGAGCGTTTCTTCCGTGTGAGCAGTCCAGAGCAGGAACATATCGCAGGAATGGGATTGGGACTCTATATTGCGGCTGAGATTGTCAAACTGCAAGGAGGAACGATGCAGGTGGAAAGTAGGACTGGAGAAGGCTCAACGTTTTCTTTTACCATTCCGTCTCTCCCATCGACATCAGATACGGTGTACCATATGAGAAAGGGAGAACACCCGTGAAGCAGCGAATTATTGTTGCCGAAGATGATCTGGCTATGAGTGAGGCAATGCAACTGATGCTGGAATTTGAAGACTACGAAGTGGAAATCATGGCGCGAGGAGCAGAGGTACGCAAGATCGATACTCCTCTGCCTGCGCTCCTCTTGCTTGACATTCGGCTGGGTGGAATGGATGGTCGGGAGATTTGTCGGCACCTCAAGGGCCAGCAAACCACGAAACATCTACCCATTATCCTGCTCTCAGCGCAAAACGAGGTGAAAGCGATGGCAAAAGAAGCAGGCGCGGATGATTTCCTGGAGAAGCCATTCAGCCTCGATGGTTTATTAAACCTGGTCGCAAAGTACATGTGATAGAAGCCAGAGAAGAGAGTTCACTGCAAGTTGCTCCTTTTTTTGTTTGGCAACGTGTTAATGGTAGAGATCATTTGATAGTCTATCATGTTGATGACAGGGGAGCACAAAATGCCTGTAAATATTCGTCCGCGCACGAACCGAGACGTTGACGCTACAGCGGTTATTGCTAAATGGATGCGACGTATCGGCCTTCCATTAGCTATTCTTGCCTGGACTGGAGTTGCGCTCCTTATTCTCTGGGCTGCCGGACACATCATTCAAACGTTGCTTTTACTCACGATTGCGGCGGTACTCGCTTATGCGCTCGCACCTGCTGTGAAGTTCTTGGAGCGGGCAATGCCGCGTTTCCTCGCCATCCTCATTGTGTATCTCATCGTTCTGGGGGTTATCAGTGCGTTGCTCTATCTGATTGTGAGCACGGCGATTGTGCAGGTAAGCTCGCTTTCAAGCTATGTACAGTTTTTGCTGACGCCGAGTAAGAGTGGTCAGCTTACGCCGCTGGAACAGACATTGCGGTCATTTGGCATCTCACAGAGTCAGATTGACGCGGCCCGTACACAAGTTGTTGCAAGTATTGAGGGCTTCGCAGTGAGCGTCGTGCCACTGCTGACCGCTCTGGTCGGTACTGTGCTGGATGTTGTACTGGTGGCTGTGCTCAGTATCTATCTGCTTGCCGATGGCTCACGTATCTCTGACTGGTTACGGCGGAATATGCCACAGCAGCAGCAAGGGCGTGTGAGATTTCTGCTAGATACGTTGCAGCGTGTCGTGGGGGGCTATATTCGTGGTCAGTTATTTCTGTGCGGGCTAGTTGGTGTCCTGGTTGGGATTGGGATGCAGATTATTGGTGTGCCGTATGCCTTGTTACTGGGAGTGCTGGCGTTCATCTTAGAGTTTATTCCGGTGCTGGGAACGCTGGTGTCTGGTGCGATCTGTGTGCTGCTCGCTCTCACCAAGGGATGGATTATCGCGCTGATCGTGCTGGCCTACTTCATCATCGTGCATGTGATCGAGGGCGATGTATTGGGGCCGCGCATTGTGGGGAAGGCGATTGGTCTGCACCCCGTTGTTTCTATTGCCGCGCTGATCGCCGGAGCCGAACTCTTTGGGATCGTGGGTGCCCTGTTTGCTTCACCGGTCGCGGGAGTGCTGCAAGCTTTGCTGGTTGCAATTTGGTTGGAATGGCGTGTCACTTATCCCAAAGAGTTCCAGAAGGCGAAAGATGACGCCATTGAAAAGGTGGCGGAAATTACCACGGATAGTGGGGATGCGCCAAAAGATGTAGAACCAACGCCAAGGTTGCTTTCATAGAATGAAGGGTTTATCGGCTCAAATACATTGAAACTCACATATAGATGTAGCGTGTCAAACATGAGAGTGTTTTCGCAAACAGATGTTGTAGAGCATCAAAATGAGAGGAAGTACGAGCATGGAGTTTGTAAGAGAGCTCGTTTTACCTGTTGCTGAGAGTAAACCCGATCTTAGACACGGTTCTATCTTCTTTATTGGTACCGCAACTGTGCTGTTGCGTTATGCTGGTTTCACGATTTTAACTGATCCCAACTTCCTGCATCAAGGAGAGCATGTGCATCTGGGGTATGGGATGCGTGCAAAGCGACTGACCGATCCTGCTATCGCTATCAAGGATTTGCCTGCGTTTGACCTCGTTGTCCTTTCTCATATGCACGAGGATCACTTTGACCGTGTGGTGCAGCGCAAGCTGAGTAAATTTGTGCCGATTGTAACGACAGCGCAGGCGGCGCACGCGCTTAAAGGGAAAGGATTCAGAGCGACGTATCCACTGAAGACCTGGGAGACGCTGACGACGGTCAAGGGAGATGCTCTCTTGCGCATTACGTCGATGCCAGCAAGGCACGCACCTGGTCCGCTTACTCATCTCCTGCCGCCTGTCATGGGGAGTATGCTTGAGTTTCAGGCACCGGCAGGTATAACGACATTGCGCCTGTATATTAGCGGGGATACGCTGCTGAATAAGGACTTGAAAGAGATTCCCCGCCGCTATCCTGGGATTGATATGGCGGTGTTGCACCTGGGCGGCACAAAAATCATGGGTGTTATGCTGACAATGGATGCGAAGCAAGGTGTGCAAGCGATCAAGCTTATCGCTCCTCGCGTGGCGATACCAGTGCATTATAATGATTACCCGGTCTTTAAGTCGTCACTGGAAGATTTTCAGAAAGCGGTGGCTTCAGCAGGTCTGACTAAGAAGGTCAAGTATATCAACCGTGGTGAGACATATACATTCGATGTGCCGGTCAAGCAAGGACGATAGAGGGTGGTCGTCGGCCAAAGAAGTGTGTGCCTTCCAGGCTCATGATTACCTCGTCCGCGGAATTCAGCAGTTCGCATCTGGAGCGGATGATACCGAGATTTGTTCTGCTTTTGGATGTTTTGCGGTCTAGCACTGTAAAGCGTCCATGCAGGATTTCATCTGGATGAACGGGATGTCGCCAACGTACCTCGTCTACGCCGGGAGAACCCAGGCTTATGGTCTCATTGATGAGTCCATCGACCAGCAGGCGCATGAACAGGGAGACGGTATGCCAACCACTGGCTACAAGCGTGCCAAAGGCTGAGTGCTTTGCTTGCTCTGGATCCGTGTGAAACGGTTGTGGGTCAAATTGCTGGGCGAAGGCGATGATCTCTTCTTGCGTTGCCGAAGTGCTGCCCAGGTCAAAGGTATCGCCAATATGAAAATCCTCGAAGTAACGTGTCATTGCTTGCCTCATTTCTATTTGTTGGAACTCAAAGCTATTGTGGCCATTTATAATTTTGCCAACGCTAATTCATCCTTTAAGGCTGGTAGGTTGCGGTTCTTATCACGGATGGTAGTGATATAGTCTGTCCACAGCTCACTTTTGCCCATGGTTTGGTAGAGGTGACGCACGCGCTTGAGGTGTTGGCACGCTACCTGGTAATTTCCGCGACCGCGATCAGCGATCAGTTTTTCAACGTAGCGTTGGTAGATTTCCAAGGATACAAGGGGGTCTCTTTCCTCAGCCGCTTGCGCAACTTCGATGGCAACACTGCTTGATATATTATTTCCGTAAGGGGCTACAGTCCCGGCAGCAGGTTTTTTCTGGGATTGGAGCAAAGCTATAGCTTTATCAATCTGCTTCTCGTCAAGCGCGATTTTGATCAGGAGGGTATAATTCTTCTCTTTTGTTAGAAATGTCAGTAACTCGGTTTGTACTGCTTCCCAACGATTAAGATTTTTGGCAAGCTCGCGAATTTCCTGATAACCTTCTAAGGTGCCTAACATTGGATACGCTCGGAAAATACGTTGCGCCATGTCTAGCACTGCTGCTGTATCACCCCTGTCCTCGTAACGTTTTTTCAGCCAGTGCAGGAGGTCGGTATCGCTATGCTTTTTGACTCGCTCCAGTATCAATTGTTCGGCTACATCCTCGTGTCCATGCTGGCTGAAAATGTCCGCTATCTCCAGTATGTCGTAATTATCAACCTGTTTTGCTTCCTGCATTGCTTCGTCTAGCCGCCTTAATTTTAGCAGGCGGTCTATCAGGTGATTGTAGCTTTCCGTCTCGTGGGCGATGCGGAGGAAGGTTTCGTCATCGATGGTGTCGGCTTCTAATCCCAGCAAAAATTCGTTGTAGTTATCACCCAGATCGTCTGCATGCCAATCGACGTCATAATCGAACGCTTCACGTACCCAACTGGCAATCGTTACTCGTTCTGCTGGCGTGGTATATCTGACCAGCAAGGTAGGTACTTTGCGGCTCATGACTGGTTCATCGTTTTCGAGACCTGTGTCAAAGTCGTATACAGAATAAAGTGTTTGGATGATCTTTTCGCGCACAGAAGTAGCCTGTTCATTTTTCAAGCTCTCTCCCAGGCCATTAACACAATCTTTGACGACATCGTCAAGATCACCCTCATAAGCGTGCCAACGGAAGGTGTCATAGTTATCTATGATGCCGGTAATGACCAGTTCATAGAGGGTTGTAGCGGCGGTATAATCTCCTTGCTTGACATAATTATCAGCGATAGCCACAATGCGCAAAAGCGGTTCCGCTGCTCTGCCTTCCGAACCCCAGCTATCGCGTTCGGTGTTCGCGAAAATTTCGGCGATCTGACGGCGAAATAGTGCCGCATTGAGAGGTATGCGTTGTTGTTTCGCGGCCGCAGAGGGAATAGTCTTAATGAGTTCTTCTAAATCGGGGTAGAGCTGCACCATTTGCACCATTAGTGAGATCAGTTGCTCTTTGCTAAGCTGTTCCAGGTTCGATGCTATGTTCGCCATGATGGTAAAATCTCCTGTTTTCTTCAATCTCTTTTATACTCTAATTTGGCTTTAGGTGCTGCTAGCAGGTTTGGGCAAGTTGAACGTGTGGTTATTTTACGTTCTGATGGGGTGTGGGGTCAAATATTTTTTGTTGGTTGGGCGGCAAATTCTGCCCAGGGGAACAAGGATTGTTTTTCGGGTCAGGATTGGGTACGCTTGTGGTAGGAGAAGATTGAATATGTTTGTTATTCCTGATGATTTTGCTCGTGAAATAGTGGTGATGCATGCAGAGAGAGGGCGTGAATGGCTTGGGCGGTTGTCTGCTATTTTGACGCGCTGTGAGCAACGGTGGGGGCTGACGGTTGGTGCGCCGTTTGCTAATCTGTCGTTTAACTATGTGGCTCCGGCGGTGAGAACGGATGGGACGGCAGTGATTGTGAAGGTGTATGCAGGCGATGAGTTTCCGCTACAGGTAGAGGCTTTACGGCTCTTTGATGGGCATGGCATGGTACAGTTTTTGGAGTGTGAGGTGGAGGACGCGGTGCTGTTGATGGAATGTTTGCAGCCAGGTACGACTTTGCTGGGCGTGGAAGATGATGAGCAGGCGACGGCTGTGGCGGCAAGCGTGATGCGGCAAGTGTGGCGACCTGTGTCCGCAGGGCATCCCTTTCCAACGGTCTTTGATTGGGGAAGAGGTTTTGGGCGTTTGCGGAAACACTTTGGCGGTGGAAGTGGCCCTTTTCCACCGAGGCTGCTTGAGGAGGCGGAGACGCTTTTTGCTGAACTCAGTGCTTCGATGGCTGAGCCGATGCTGTTGCATGGCGATTTGCACCATGACAATATCTTGATGGCCAGACGGCAACCATGGCTGGCGATTGACCCCAAAGGATTGGTGGGGGAACCGGCCTATGAGACGGGGGCGTTGTTGCGTAATGCGCTTGCACGGGTGTTTGCAGCCGCGCAGCCTCGGCGCGTGCTTGCTCGCCGGGTGGATCAGTTGGCCGAGGAGCTTGAGCTTGATCGCGTAAGGATACGTAATTGGGGGTTGGCGCAGGGGGTGCTGTCGGTATGGTGGGGGATTGAGGATTCCGGTTATGTTTCGGACGAGACGATGGCTTTCTCCGCGCTAATGGCGGAGATCAAAGTCTAAGGGGAACATATTCACCAATCTGGGGGCTGCGTCGATGCGTGTGACCTCCATGCCCCCAGGGATGCCATACGCATCGGCGTACCTACCTTAGAATACGTATGGCAAAAACAAATCGTTTTCCTTGCTTGCTACCCAAAAACATGGTACACTATTGCTATGTTAACACAAGGCTACACCTTGGACCCTCTACTACCAACATCCTCTTCCTTTGTGACATCAAAAAAAAGTGTCACAAGTGTCACAAAGTCCCAAATGTCACGTAGTCTCCTATAGCGTTACCCGCAACAACAAAGCGTGCGGGTACTCAGCACAGCTAAACATATTGATGCTACAATAAGGTTGGAGGAGCATCACAATGAGTATGAAGCAAGCAACGGATGTCGTTATTATTGGTGGGGGTGTCATAGGCTGCTCTATCGCGTACCATTTGAGCAAAGCTGGCGTCCAGGTCAGGGTGGTTGAACGAGAGGAGATCGCAGCCGAGGCTTCTAGTGCTGCTGCCGGTCTGCTGGCTCCAACGGGAGTACTGACTGGGCCAAAGGTGGGGGCAGACCTCTTTTTGGCAAGCTGGTCTATCACTGCTGATCTTATCGCGGAAATTGAAGCGGTGAGCGGAGTGCAGGTCGAATATCAGCGAACCGGCTCTTTGCATGTGGTGACGAACGCGGACGAGCAATCCAGGTGGCAGCGGTACGCGGAGGCCTGGCAAGCGCAAGGAACAGAGGCCAAATGGTTAAGAGGAGATGAAGTTCACCAGTATGAGCCGGTGCTGCATCCGGCAATCGAAGCCGCCCTTTACATCCCACACGCGGCAAGTATCAGGCCGCGTTTGATGACGCGAGCCTATGCAGAGGCTGCCAGAAAATTGGGCGCACATATCTCTGAACATACGGAGGTGACTGGTTTTCAGCAAAATGCTGGCAAGGTCATAGGTATACAGACAGCGACGGGAGAGACGATAGCATGTAGTCGTGTGGTGATCGCAGCAGGGGCGTGGTCAGCGCAAAGCGGAAATTGGTTAGGTTTGCCTATTCCTGTTGTTCCTGCTCGCGGACAGATTCTTTCGCTGCGACAGCCAGCTACGCCACTCAAGCATACGATCTTTGGGCGGGAGCTTTACCTCGTACCCAAAGTTGATAACACGATTTATGTGGGGGCTACGGTTGAGCAGGTGGGGTTCGATAAAAGCAATACAGCGGGCGGTCTCAACTGGCTGCTCTCTCATGCTATCCAACTGGTGCCTGAACTTGAGCATGCCGCGCTAGCCAATATCTGGTCAGGACTGCGCCCATGGTCGCCGGATTCGTATCCCATTCTTGGCAAAGCACCCGGCTGGGAGAATGTTATCCTGGCAACCGGCCATGGTGCAGGCGGCTTCGAATTGAGTGCGATTACGGGCAAGACGATAGCGGAGTTGATCACTAGCGGACACATAGCGGAGTTGATTCGGCCATTCGGAATCGAACGCTTCATGGAGAACGGAACGGGTATAGATAACGGTGATAGTGAAAAGAGCATCCAATAATGACCGCACAGGATTTACCGCAAGGAATGACGGAAAATACCATTCCACTGATGCTTGGTCATCCAGACCCGGCGACGCTGCTTACGCCTGAACTGCTCCATGCCATGCAACGTGTGATAAGTTCGCCGCAAGTCTATACGGCACTCCAGTATGGGCCAGAGCAGGGAACGCAGAGCCTGATCAAATTTCTGGTAGAAAAAATCAAGCGAGAACAGGGTCTCTCTCTTCACTCTGGGAACCTGATGGTGGTAGGAGGCTCGACGCACGCGGTAGATATGGTCGCACGGCTGTATGCCAGAGCGGGGGGAGTGGTGCTGGTAGAGGCACCAACTTATGTGGATGCGATGCATATTTTTCGGGATCATCAGATCGAGTTGTGCTCTATTCCCATGGATGAGGACGGACTCATTCCAAGGGAATTGGAAAAACAGGTAGCACATCTCAGTGCGAATGGCAAATCTCCCAGCTTCCTGTATACTGTGCCGAATTTTCATAACCCGACGGGTAGTACGTTATCGGAAGCAAGGCGCAGGGAGATTATCGGGCTGGCTCGAACCTATGGCTTCTTGATTGTGGAGGATGATGTGTATCGCGACCTCTCTTTTGAGGGAGTGACTGAGGGAGTGGTACCTGGTAGCTTCTATGCTCTGGCGCAAGGCAAGCAGGTGTTGAGCATTGGGAGTTTCTCGAAAACACTGGCACCGGGATTGCGACTTGGATGGTTGCTCGGTGCGGAGGACGACATTCAACGCTGTGTCAACTGTGGGACGACACAAATGGGAGGTGGCGCAAACCCGTTCGTGGCAAACATTGTTGCTGAGTATTGTCTGAGCGGACATTGGGAGACGCATATAGTGAATCTGCGGTCACTTTACAAGACGCGTTGTAATGTCGCGCTAGCCGCCCTGGAACAATACATGCCTACTGATGTGGGATGGACGCGCCCGGCGGGTGGTTTTTTCATCTGGCTGAGTTTGCCAGAGAATGTTTTCGCGCAAGATGTCAAACGGTTGGCTCTGCAAGAAGGGGTGTTGGTAGCGGCAGGGGAAGGTTTCTTTGTGACGGCTGTGGAGGGCGAGCATAATTTGCGCCTGGCCTTTAGTTGTGCCGCGCCTGGGGAAATTGAGACGGGGATATGTATTCTGGCAGAGGTTATTGATAGGTCAAGGGTAAGGTAGGATGACTTTTTTGAAGACGATGGCCGATAAATCGGGCCCTACCTTTCACCTGCCAGGTGCAGTGCCGGGCCTTCAGATATTTGGAGATAAGGCGTCCCGTGAGTGGACTGGAGAGTGGTCCTGGGGGTCCCTCTTGTTTTCCCGAAGAACCGCTCCGTTTGGCCCCCCAACACGTTTTTCAGCCACCCCCACCACAACCCCTCTCC
>JBPCJY010000265.1:0-12049 GCA_051004815.1 Ktedonobacteraceae bacterium | reverse complement strand
TTCTAAGGCAAGGTTCAATTTTGACGAATGGTGCTTGACAGGTTGAACCGTCAAACCATGTCACCCTGAGCGCAGTAGCCGAAGCCCTGAGCGCAGCGAAGGGGAAGGGTCTGTCGCGCTCGGCACACAGATGCTTCGCTGCGCGAAGCCTGACAGAGCTGTGTCTTTCTGTTGGTGAGGAACTGTCAAGTCCATTTGAACCATGCCTAAAATGTTATATAATTGTGTTGACAACCTCATCCTAGATTTCTTCATTTGAATTTCATACCTCGAAAGGAAAAACCAAACTATGAAAATGGCGTTAGCTCGCTTCGGGCAAGGCACTCTCTTGCGCATCGTAGTTGCGATCCTGTTTGTGCGTGGCTTGATTGCTGTGCTCTTTGGAGTTGCAGCATTTTCGGGCACGTAAAGATCTGAACAGAGATGAGGGCCGAGAGAAACCGAGTTGGGTCCCGCATCATGGCGACTCGTCGACGCAAGACGCTCTTCTCTGCCGAACCTGCCACCTAAATCTCCATGCTGAACATCCACTACGAAGCAAACTATCACGTTCACGGACGGGACCACTCCGATGATGCTGGAAAGCCCAGTGCTATGAAAGGAGCATGCCGAGGTTTGGAGGGGGACGGATGGAACAGGAGCAAGCAATTGACACCTCGCCAGCCGTCTACCCTACTTTTTCAAAACGTTGAAGCGGGAGGAAGTCTACTTGAAGCAGGACCAAACGGTTCAAGAGGCAGAAGACACCATCCGCAAGTTTATCGGGGAAGCCTACCAGACCAAACGCTTACACTCAAGTTGAGGCTATTTGCCGCCTACCGAATTTGAGGAGGCGGCATATAGTTCAGCCAGAGTATCCTCCCTATAACCTGGTCCGCTCACAAGGGGGTACTCCACACGAGATTGGGATAGACTTGATAGGGATGAGCGTACAACTCCTGCCCTCACCCGTCAGCATAAGGCGCTGCTCCACTGTTCAAGCAGGGGTAACTGCGTCACTCGTTCCAATTCCGCTACCAATGCTGAGACGGTTGGCAGCCGACAACCAAGTTCCTCTGCCGCTCGTGTGGAGTTCAGAAGTCGTGCGACCACACAGAACATGTGCAGTTTACGAAGTGTGATGCTGTCAAGACGCGACCAGCTCATCTATAACCTTAAGTCTACAACAGGTATAGGAAATTTCGACTTGTTCTTATGTATCTTCCCAGGTATCATTGTAGTATGGGCTCGTATAGTCCATAGTAATCATCAGGATATTTTGTTCGCTCGAGCAACAGTTGCAGAAGTACGGCTCTGATCTGCCTCGCGATTCTCAAGGTGATTGTGAGCTGCCAAGCACGGCTCCGGAACGAACGCTCTACGAATTAATTAGCGCATGCGAGCACAGTGGCTTGCGTCCAGAGCGTGTACAGGTCGTTGAGCGCGAACAGGTGGAATTAGCACTCCATAGTCTCTGGCTCTAATCACCTGAAAGAGAAGCGAAGATGGAAGATGGTCAGTTGAGTGATGAGTTCCTGATCGAAGCCATAGCGGGCGAAGCCATGTGGGCTTTGGAACGCCTCTACCGGCGCTACCGTGGGCGTTTTTATGCCATGGCCTATCGCATGACCTCTGACCATATGGTCGCCGAGGAATTGGTGCAAGATGCGTTCTTCGCCATCTGGCAACATTCCCGCTCCTACGATCCAGCAGCGGGTACAGTAAGTACCTGGCTCTTCTCTATCATCTACCATGGCACTATTGATTATTTACGCGACGTGCGTCGGCGTTCCGCACGCACACACGGCAGATGCCTGTGTGCAAGCCTTCTTTGCTTCGCTCAAGAGTTGGCGAGACCGACGCAAGACCGACGCAATCGCAAAACCTCCCCGGCGGCGCAAGTGGTACTTCCGTATTGAGTACAAGCAGTCTGCCATGTCACTCAAGGATGGAGTCCTCAAACTCTCCAATGGCCGCGGCAATGCTTCTCTCGTGCTGGATTGGCCGTGGGAGGTTCCCCAAACAGTGGTCATTCACTGGACCGGGATACAGTACGAGGCCATTGCAACCTACAAGCAAACAGAACCAGAGGTTCAGCCCACAGGCGACAGGATTGCCGGGATTGATCTGGGCGAGGTTCACATAGCTGCCTCTCATGATGGCGAGCAGACGCATATCCTGAATGGGCGGCTCCTGCGTTACAAGTATCGTGGGGAGTTCGGAGTCCCCCACGTTGTGGCGGGAATGGCACCCGCCACGGGGATACGGTTCGCACCGCATGCCCGCGTAGCGCGTTCGCAGTTGCGAGAAAACGTCTGTGTGGGGAACTGCACAGAAGCCGCTCGGCTTTAGACGATGCGGAGTGTCACAGAACCGCCTCTGTGTCTTATCTGGTTATACCCAAAAAAGTTGCGTCATTTTGCATGAGGGAGGCGGTTCTCCCGACAGATGTTCTTCCGCTTCATCCCCTTGGGTCAACGTGCTCTCCTGTTGGGTGAACCGGCGAGGCTTTCGATCGAGCCAGCTTCGTCGTTGCGACATCCATTGGGACTGTTGCACCAGCTCGCTCACCTGTAGGACCAACGCAGTGTGTTGTTGATCTAACCACGCCTCCTGATGAGTGAGCCATGCTTCCTGCTGCTCCATCAGCTGTACGTCCTGGTGGGTTAACCAGCTGCGCCTTTGTTCGAGCCAACACCGTCGCTCGGCCAACCACACGCGCCGTTGCTCGATCCAGCTTTGTTGCTGTTCGAGCCAGCCTCTTCGTTGCATCAACCAGGCATCCTGCTGGGCCAACGCGCTGTACTGCTGCTCTACCCACTTCTGTTGCTGTTCCACCCAAGCCTGTTGCTGCTGCGAAAAGTCTTCCCTCTCCTGGTCGACGGCAGAGCTGTGCTGCTCTCTTCCGTGCAAGTGAAATTGTCCAGATGTATCCATACCGTTCTCATTTCCGTCCTTCTCCCCTCCGCCTGTATGCTCGTGCTCCCGTTTGCGCCGTTCGAGCTACCGGAGACAACAGCGATAAGTGATGCAATAGAGCCAGGTTGGAAAGCCTACCTTGCCTTGGAAGCCCGGCAACTCCCGACACGCAGCCACGAACATCTCCTGAGCACTCGCACTGGCTTCCTCCTCGTCTTGCGGCAGACCAAGGCTCAGATGGAAGATGCTGCGTTGGTGTCTTCGCACGCGGAGCACAAAGGCCACCAGGTCTCCCGGTTGACTGGCTTTCTTTAGCGGTGCTTCGTCCTGCTCGGGCGGCGCATGGATAACACCTGGGGGACCGCTCTTGCGAATGCTAAGAAACATTCTCAGCTACAGTAAACACGCAACACCCATGAAAAGGTTTCAGTCCACCTCGATTTCATCGGCTTACATACTACGTACAAGGTATCTTCGTTGCACTCAGGGCCAGCTTTTCTACGTTTTCTCCGCGGAGTATATGGTTCTATTGAGCTACATTCCTCTTGGTATTGTCAACTTGGAAACAGAGCCGAACACGGTGCTCCAATAGCTTCATGAAAACGAACATTTCTTCCCCCAATGACAAAGGGTTCCGTTTCCCAGCAGAAATGAGTAGTCACAGGGTCTGGTGGTATTTCCGCTTCTCGCTCAGTTTTCGGTACGGTCGAGGAGCGCGCTGGGCTCAGCGTGGGGTCGCCGTCACGGATGAAACTGTCCGGCAATGGTGACTCACATTTGGTCAGCGATATGCCAGTGAACTGAAACGCCACCGTGGTAACTTGGGCGACAAGTGGCATCCCGGTGAAGTCTTTCTGAAGATCATTTGACGACGCTCCTCTCTCTGGCGAGCGGTGGATTCGCATGGCAACGTGCTTGCTATGCGGGTTGCAAAGCCGACGCAACAAAAAAACAGCCGCAACGAACGTTGCGGCTACTGCTCAAAGGACTTGAATAGGTGCCACGGCTGATCATCACAACAACCTCACCAGTTACGCAGCAGCAAAGAAAGAGATCATGCCCAGTGCGGAGAATTGGCAGCATAAAGGCTTGAACAACCGGGCGGAGAACTCCCTGTGCTGGCTACGTGGGACATCCGTTCACACAATCCATCGTTTTCTGTGAACGGATGTCCCACGTAGCCAGCACAGGGTTTCACCAATGTCTCCTTAGTGCAGACTACCTGGCAGGATGCCCCCGATAGCACCCAGGCCGATGTGGTAATCTGCAGCCACGTGCTGTACGCGATTAAGGATATCGTGCCCTTCCTGGCGAAACTACAACGAGCGGCACGCCGAACCTGCTGTATCTCTATGCGCACCACCCCTTTTGATGCGCTGACGGCTCACCTCTGGCAGCACTTTCACGGTGACCAGCGCCGCTTCCCCACGAACTCTATTCATGTCCTGGATGTTTTGTATGAAATGGGTATCTATGCCAATGTAGAGATGGCCGCTTCACCGCCCGGTCCACAATTGCACTATCCTTCGCTCGATGCGGCTGTCGAGTCGTTTTTGGAGCAATGGATTTTGCCGGATAACGAACAAACTCGTGGCGAACTGCGGAGATTGCTAGTGCGGTGGTTAGTTGAACAGGATAATATGCTGGTGGCACCGGTTGAAAAGAAAATGGTGAGCGCGATCATCTGGTGGGAAACGTAATGGCGGTGTGTCGTTCAGCGACTTTCCATGGGTGATAGAAGGGCAGATTGAGCTGCTCGTCACGCACTTTTTGCCGTATGGTATGCTATGCAAATAGGAGCCTTTTTTACGTGTAAATCACTGTCCCTATCTTTTCTTTCAATGAACAAAGGAGCATCCGAACGTATGAGTATTTCGTCATCAGCGCGGGATCGGGAGGATTTAGCCACTAGGAACGCGCAGGAACGAGGAGCGACGGTGGCCCCGATCACGCTCAGTGAGCGCAGCATGATCGGGCTGGCCCTGTTGCGTGTTTCCGTCGGCTATTTGTGGTTCCAGCAACTGTTCTGGAAACTTCCCCCAGATTTCAAAGGGCTTTTTCCCTACATCGTCAGAGAAACGAAGTTCACGTTCATCCCTGGCTATAGTTTCATTCTTCAGCATACCTTCCTTGCCGGTTGTAGCTCGACCAGTAGCACGGCAGGATGCACGCTCTTCGTTCCGATGGCAGCAGGGGTCTGGGCGGCAGAGCTCGTCGTCAGCATTTGTCTGCTGTTCGGTGTCTTCACACGCCTGGGAGCCATTCTTGCCACGGTGTTAGCACTCCAATTGTACGTTGGCCTCTCCGCCAGTGAATGGTACTGGACCTACGGCACGATTGTTTTACTCGGTTTGGCCCTGACGGCCGTGCCAGCAGGGCGTCGCCTGGGCGTCGATCAGTGGCTCGCGCCTCGTTTACAAGCCGCCGCCAGCCACAGTCGCATCGCACGCTGGCTACGTTGGCTCGTGTAAAGCAACAGGAGAAACGTGTGTATGAACAACATCCTCAGAGGTCTCTACTCAGGACTGATAGCGGGAGCAATAGTGGCGATCCTCTACTTTGTGGACTATGGGCCAGGCAATGGGCTGTATGGAGTAGCACGCTGGTTTGCCTTTGATGACAAAAATTCGGGAAGGCTGATCGGCTTCCTGCTGCTCATAGTGCTCGGTGGACTGTTCGGTCTTCTTTTTGGCGTGCTGCAAGGCAAGCGTGAAATTTCCATCGGTCGTGCTATCGCGACAGGTTTGGGCTTAGGGGTTGCCTGGTGGGTCATTTTCGCCTTTCTTGTGTCGCTTGTCGTGGGCCATATGTCGCTGGCCGCCTTCAACCTTGGCTCATTTCTGTACCCCTTCATGCTCTGCCTGGTGTATGGCCTCTTATTAGCAACGATCTATTTCCAGAGCACGGTCAGAAGAGCTATGCACGCGAAGTGAAGACCTACTATACCGAAAAGCGTGTTGAACGCTACAATCGAACCTGGAGGAATTTCTTAACGAAGACCCTTCCAGCAGTGCTCTCCGCCATTGATAGTACGACACTTGAAAAAAGAACACACTCGCGCACCAACCCTTTGCGTATTCTCGATGCGGCCTGCGGAACAGGACTGCTTTTAGCACAGCTTTCGCAACGTTTCCCACAGGCAGAGCTGTATGGCGTCGATGAAAACCAGGGAATGCTCGAGCAGGCTGCCCGTTTGCTCAAAGGACGCTCATGCATTCACCTTGTTCAGGCAGCGCTGGGAGGTGGCGAAACCGCGGAACTATCCTTTGCAGCCGGCTCTTTTGACCTGATTACGTGTACCAACAGCTTGCACTATTTCAAAGAGCCGTCAGCAGCACTCAAGGGATTCAAGCACCTGCTTGCCCCAGGAGGGCAAATAGTGCTTGATGATTATACGCTGCGTGGCTTCCCTTTACCCTGGAAGGCCTTTGAGTGGATGATCAAGTTCTACGATCCCCAGCATATCCGGCTCTACACTTTCTGAAGCGCGGAGAGTCTGTCGCTCTGTAGAGTTCCAAGTGGTATTTGCACAAACTTTTCAGATCGATCTCTTTTGTTCGGGCTGGGTTCTTCGAACTACCCCTTGCTAGGTTTGTTTGTCAGCGGTGGACACGATCAAATTGAGCCCAGAGCTGGCTGACATCTTTGGGAAACAGGGGAGTAAACATTTCATCTTGCGCACAGGGTCGGCAGCAGCATCGCGCATGTTGATACAGGTATTGCCTTTTAAGGTATAATAGGCAAAGGATGGAACCACGCGCACAGCGAAAGGAAGCGCCGAACTTTTGCGCCTGCAAGTGTTTTTAATGCAGAACATCACCCATGTTCTGTTTATTGAGTGGCATCGGATGTCTGAGTCGTGTCTTTGCGGCCCATGGCCCAGACTCCCTTGAGGCGGTAAACCCGTATCATCCAGACGGCGAGGCCCACTTCAAACGCGGACACGATCAGCCGGAAGAGGCTGTACCAGAGGGGTGTGGTCATGGGCAGCACACCGGATATCTGGAGCAGTTCCGCTGGAAACTGTAGAATTGACGCGCTAAAGGCGATCAAAAGGAGCCAGAAGAGCCAGCGCCAGTGGCGCAGGACGCCAATCATCATTGAGCTGATGAAGATGACCAGGCAGACCAGGAACAGCGTCGCCGGCCAGGGATAAGGATCGCCCGGAGACGAGGTAAGCTTGAGCGTTTGCAGGTAGATCGAGGGGTCGATGGCGTACACCACAAGCAGGCTGAGCAGGGTCAGCGTGAAAAATGTGATGATCGTGACCTCCAGGCGCCGTGCCGTTGGCGTGTAAATGAGCGTGTTCATGATGGAAAAGCATCCTTTCCGTTAAGCAGACCGTCCAGCAAAAGCGTAGCGAGCACTTCTGGCAACTCTTCCCAGCGTTGAGCAATCACTTCGTCGCCGAGCAATTGCAGCGTCAGCAAACCTAATATCATCGCGGCAATTGAGCGCGTCGCGAGGGGCGCGTCGATTGTCCGTATCTGTCCCGCCGCGCCTAAAGCCTCGAAGTAACGCTCGGCTAGCGCGAATGTAGGCGCGATAATTTGCTGATAATACAGCTCGCGCAGCTCCGCGTTCGCCAGCATCTCAGGCAGAACCGCCTGGAAGACCTCGGCGTTGGGCCAGAAGAGAGCCATGCGCTGGCGCAGGTAAGCCGTGAAAAACGCGCGCAGATCCTGTCCGTGCTCAGGATTCAACTGCTGCTCGCGTTCCGTGGACTCGTTGAGGCGGTTGAGAATGCCCAACAGCACATCCGTTTTGCTGGCAAAGTAGGTATAGATCGTCCCATCAGCAATGCCCGCGACCCGCGCGATAGCCTTAATCGTCGCGCGGTGAAAGCCCTTTTCAGCGAAAACCCGCGTCGCCGCGTCCAGAATCTGATTGCGCCTGGCCGCGATCAACAACTCCTGCACAGGATCGTGCATATTTGACATAACTCTTCCTCTTATCTCTTTCACAAACCTGTCTTAGCTCGCATTTCATCCGACTTCGCTCACAACACGCCTGTTTTCTTTTTCCTGGTATTATCATTAAATGATCATTCATTCAAATGAATATAAATTCAACAAGACAAATTATAGCTGATGGGAACGGGTATTGTCAAGACTTTCCGAGGAGCAGGTGTAAATCCCAACAGTAAACTGGCCACTTTTCTCATAATTATCCTGGTGAACAAGCTATCCTGAACGTCTTGTTCACCAGGATAATTGTGGGATTTTCGCCCGAATAATGGTTCTCCATCATCTTCCGTGCTAAGCTCTAGCATCTTGGCATACATTTGTAGAGGAGATTGGCTATGAAGGCAGATTGGGCAACAGCAAATTTTTTCCATCGTACAGCTTAGCACGGAAGATGACGGAGAACCCGAATAATGGCTCTCCCGCACTTTCCGTGAGACTGAGACGACAAAACCGACGTAAAAAGTGGCAGTCATGCTGTGAGGCCAGCTCATCTCTTCTGGCTCCTCAGATATGTCAGAGCTTTCACAGAAAGCGCGGGAGAGCCGAATAATGTTGGGATTTACACGCTGGGACGTAAGGAAAGACCCAATACTGGCGTACCAGATCCTGCCTCCGATCATACAGTCCGTTGAGTTGGATGTATTCCGCTTCAAAAGCACTAAAGAAATAGCTACAGAGAAACTGCCCAATCAAGCCCTCGCCTCCACCATTGGCGCGTAAATCAATGATCAGCGCCTGGGTGTGGGCCAGAAAGGCCATCGCGGCGCGCATACTCTCGCCTGCAAAATGTGGATGCACGAACGTGTTCATTTGAAGATAGCCGATGGTGCCGTCCAAAATTTCGACCTTTTTGATCCCGTAATTTTCTCGCTTCATTTGATAAATGCGCTCAACTTCTTCTGGCGTAAAGACCTCGTTTCCATGCATACGAATTGGGACCCCATCGGCCTGGTAGATGAGGCGGAGGTGCTTATCCTGACCCACCGTGCGCAGGTGTTCCGTAATCATCTGCGCCAGCCCGACGCCACGCGCTCTGTGATAACCTGGGGCGCGGCGGGCGTGCTCAGCGATCCGAGTGGACAGGTGCGGGAGGCCAGCTCGGCCTCTCACAGGCCGACCGCATCACCTGCCCGGTGCTCCTGGTCGCAGGCTCGCAAAACATCTTTGCACCGGTCGCCCTCGCCTTTCGGCTCGCGGCGCAACTACGCGCGGCAGAGGTGCTGATGGCCCAAGGCGTGGAGCAGTGTGTGCCTATGGACCGCCCCGAGTGGTTGACGCACACCATCCTCGACTGGCTGGGCAAACACTAGGGACAAAAGGACCTCGTTGCATGAAACACGGTACGGATACGGACCCAACAACGACTTAGAGAAGGAGAAAGAGTATGAGCATATTTGTACTCGTCCACGACGCGTGGGCCGGAGGGTGGTGCTGGGAGAAAGTTGTCCCGCTCCTTGAGCAGGCAGGATACCAGGTGCAGACCCTTGACCTCCCAGGGCACGGCCAGGACAGAACCCCTCTTCAAGAGATCAGTCTAGCTGCTTATACGCATCGCGTGTCCGAGGCACTCGATGCTCAAGCCGAGCCGGTCGTGCTCGTGGGGCACAGTATGGGTGGGATTGTCATCACACAGGTCGCCGAGGAGCGGCCGGAGAAGATTCAGACGCTGGTGTACCTCTCGGCTTTTCCCCCGCAGAATGGCGAGTCTTTATTCCAGATCGCCAGTGGAGATACGGACTCCGTGATTTTGCCAAACCTGGTGGTGAACGAGGAACAAGGGTATATGACGTTCAAAGTGGATACTCCTTTCAAGGAACTGCTTGGCGCGGATTGCTCCGACGAGGACGTGGCCCAGGCCACGTCCTTGCTGGTTCCCCAGGCTCTCGCTCCCACGGTGACGTCGGTCAGGACCACGGTGGACAACTATGGTCGGGTGCACAGGGTCTACATCGAGTCTCTTCGTGATCGGGCGATCTTCCCAGCCGTGCAGAAAAAGATGTATACGGCGCTGCCATGTCAACACATCATCTCGATGTAGACCGGGCACGCGTCTTTCCTCTCAGCACCCGAGCAGGTAGTAAGCTATCTGACTGATCTTGGGGTACGACAACGATTTGTACAAAAATGGGCCATTTGCTCGCAGCATTTCTTTCCTCCACACTGTTAGCCTAAGAGGTCAAAGGATGCTCTGCTGTGGAAAGTTTGTCCGATTGTGTTCTCTGTACGCCATAGGACTCATCCCGCTCTAGGCTTTGAACTGCCAAGAGAAGTGGAACGGGGACTGAAAACCAGCCGTGCGAGCGATTTCACTCACCGATTGGGTGGTGAATTTCGGCAGGCACGCTACCTGACACAGACGCAGCTTGAGCATGGTTGAGGGTGGGCTAAGATCCTTGCCATTTTGTGCATGAGCATACTTTTGTTCCCAAAAATGCGACAGTCTGACCTTTTTCGTACGCAATGGAAGGGGAGCGCAACCTTCCTGCATATTGGCGCTCCTCTCTAGCGGGAAGACGTGAGCTTTCCTTCTTCCTCTGCCCAATCGGGACAGGCATCGGGACAAAACCGGGACAGTGCCCCATGACAGCGGGACACGGCATCTGCTACACTGGTAGCAGATAAAGAGAACAACAGGCAGTCCTTCCCTGCCAAGCCTGTCTCATTTTCGTAAGAAAGGGAACAACCATGGTCTCGCTGAGGATTTTCGGCACCCCAGTCAAGGTAAAGGGAACGGTCTTGGTCCCCATCATCGCTCTTTGGGCAGGCGTTACTTGGTTGGGGTTCTATTGGCATCCAGAACGTGGATTCTGGCAAGGTGTCCTCATTGGATTTGTCACAGTCATTCTTCTCATGCCTGCGGACTTTGGACATGCTCTCGCCCACATTTTCAGCGCTCGCTATGCAGGGGCACCAATGGATGAAATACTGATATCAGCGGGTATGCCACGAACCCTCTATTGGAACAATGAGGGTTCACCGGATGTCCATCGGATACGCGCATTAGGTGGTCCCATTTTCAACGCGGTAGGATTGCTCCTGAGCGCAGGGGTCTATGCAGTCGCATCAGGCCATGCCATCGCAAGAGAGCTAGCAGCATGGTCGGCAGGAGGGCATGGACTCATCTTGATACTGAGCCTGCTCCCTGTGCCCATAGTGGATGGGGGCACGCTCCTGAAGTGGACGCTGGTAGCAAGAGGAAGGACCGCAGCGGAAGCGGATGAGATGATACGGCGAGTCGACTGGGTGATGGGAATAGTGGGGGGGCTGATTGGTATAGGGTTCATCGCCATGCAGATGTGGATAGCAGGTGTGATCCTGGTGGGAATTGGTGCCGTTGTCATAGCTATAGCGGCGGGCAAGATTCGCTAGTGTTCGCCTCCTTCAATTGGGACCACACTCGCAAAGGAGTACGGACAAAGAGACAAGTATGATGTACAATTGTCATGGAACAACCGGACAGGAAGAAAGAACTCAGAAACGAGGGAAGAGCGTTTTCCGGTGCGAGCGGTGAGAAGAGTTAGGGAGCACACGGGCACTCCTACGTATCCAGTGAGCGTGACTGACCAGCGCGACTGGTCAACAGGAAGAAAGAAGAGGAGCTATGGAGCCGATTCGCCTGCTGATTGCCGATGACCATCCGATCTTTCGCGATGGGCTGCGTGCCTTGCTAGAATCGGTCCCAGGGATGCAAGTGATTGGTGAGGTCACGACCGGCAACGAGGTCATCGCCCAGGCGCAGGCCTTGCAGCCGGATCTCATCCTGATGGACATCAAAATGCCAGGCACGAACGGCATTGAGGCCACGCGGCGCATCCTCTCGACCAGTCCGCACATCCGCATTCTCATCCTCACCATGTTCGAGGATGACGAGTCGGTCTTCGCCGCTATCCGTGCCGGGGCTCGTGGCTACCTGCTCAAGGGAGCCGTGCAAGAGGAAACGTTGCGCGCCATTCGCGCCGTGGCTAGCGGCGAGGCCATCTTTGGCCCGGCCGTGGCTTCGCGCCTGATGCACTATTTCAGCGGCATGCGGCCAGCAGGAAGAAGTGGCCCAACCCACTTCTTCCCAGAACTGACGGAGCGGGAATACGAGATCCTCACCCTCATCGCCCAGCGGAAGTCCAATGCGGAGATTGCGGTCCAGCTTGTCTTAAGCCCCAAAACGGTGCGCAATCACGTCTCCAACA
>JBPCJY010000264.1:0-12416 GCA_051004815.1 Ktedonobacteraceae bacterium | reverse complement strand
AGGGGCCGATTTATCGCGCCCACCGCCGCACCCTACCTGGGTGCCCTTGCACTCGTAGGTTTTTTGGAAACGCGCTGACCTCGCCTGTCATTCTGAGCACCGCGCAGAATCTGCGTGCTGGCCGACGAGAGATTCTGCGCGGTGCTCAGAATGACAGTTCCCACTTTCCCTGTTCCATTCCAAAAAACCTACGAGTGAAAGGCCTGGGGGCAGGTAATAATCGGCCCGTCCCGGTAGCCATAACCCACAATTCACACCCTTAAAGCAATCAAAGAATCAACCAGATCAGCAAAAGGAGCAAGCGCAATGACCCTATCTGGCAAAAGTGGTGCATCAAAGTCCATCGTCATTATCGGCGCAGGATGCAGTGGACTGGCCGCCGCCCATGAACTACGTAGCGCGGGCTATAGTGTGACGATATTCGAGAAGAATGGCGCGGTGGGAGGCCGAGCAGCTACGAGGAAGCGTGCTGGCTTCATCTATGATTATGGCGCACAGTACATCAAAGGGGACGATCCAGCTTCAGTGAGCGCGACCTTCATCACGCAGGACTTCTATCTCCCCGACCTGATCGATATCGGCAAACCCGTCTGGGTCTTTGATCAGCACGGTCATATTCAAGAGGGTGATCCTTCCCAGAATAGAGGGCCAAAGTGGACCTACCGGAGCGGCCTCAACGCCCTGGCACAACGCATGGCCACAGGACTGCTTGTTCGGCTGGAGACCTCTCTCGGACATCTACAGCAGCACAGCACAGGCTGGAGCCTTTTCGATGAATCGGGCCAGCATATCGGTGATTTTTCGCAAGTTCTCATCACTATCCCCGCCAATCAAGCTGCTGCACTGATCGAGGCTAGCCAACTGCTCAATGGACAAGGAGAGCGCATCTGCACCTTGCTGCGACAGGCCAGCTATAGCCCGCTCATCTCGGTCATGCTCGGCTACCAATCGGCCCCACGAGCTTACCCCTATTATGCGCTGGTGAACACAGATAAGTCCCACGCCATCTCCTGGCTAGCCTGGGAGCACGAGAAGGCTCCCGAACGTGTACCCGCCCATGCTGGCCTATTAATTGCCCAAACGGCTCCTCACTATAGCCACGAGCATTGGCAAACCCCCGACGATAAGATTATCAGCGATGTCGCAAACCGCGTTGCAACCCTGCTCAATGAGCCACTGGCGCAGCCAATCTTTACGGATATCTATCGCTGGCGTCAAGCATTACCCACGGCAAAGGCGGATGCCCAATCTCTCAACGCTCTGGCACTACCTCTAGGGCTGGCCTTCTGCGGTGATGCATTCGTAGGTGGACGCGTCCACCTCGCACTCGAACATGGCGTAGCAGTTGCCCGTCAGATCATCACACATACGACCCGGACGATGGATATGTGAGGATATCAGCCAATGCTTCAATTATTTTCAGGCTCCTCTTCCTCAACCTGTTCAATCACCACGGGAATAGCTAAACGTCGGTACAATTGCCATATCTCGATTACAATATCCAGGCTCCTCAAGAGAAAGCTTTGCCCTGCTCCATATTGATGATAGAGCCAGCCAGTAGTAGAGTGAGAAAAGACCTCAACGCGCTGAATGACCTGGCTAATAAAGATGATTTCCTGAACACTCTCTTTTGCCTGATACAGTGCCAACTTTACAAAGCGGTCAGTCATTTCTGTTGATCTTGAGAGTACCTCAACGGCGAGAACAGGTGCATTGATGATTTGTGCTTCCCCATGATCGGCACTATCACAGGAGACAACGACATCAGGTATTACCATCTTTGTAGGAGCGACCCGTACCAGTTTATCACTGACATAGGGGCGACAAATCGTGTCATCACCCAACGCTTGGTCAAGTGCTACACCAAAATTGAGTGCTATCGCCGCGTGATTTGATGATCCACCCGCCATCAGGCGCACCTCACCATCATAGTACTCATAGCGCCGATTAGAGTTATTAACGAGCAGCATATATTGCTCAAACGTCACGTACTGCCGTTCCGGTTGCATTGCCATAGAGTAGCCTCCTCATTTGACGCCTTACAAGCGTTAGATCATCGCATTCATTATATCATGCCGAAAATCCCCATCGGGGATAGTCATCTGAGATAACGCTTCATAATGAGAGCTTAAAAGAGAGCCTGCACCCTCAAGAAAAAAGCAACCGTGCCGATAGAGAGTTACATATGGTAGACGAGGTGGAAGCCTGCTTGAGGAATTGCTCCCATATCCAAGAGATACAAAAAAATACCTGTCACAATTGTCACAACCATCACCACCGAAAATGTTAGACGTGCTAGAAGTTCACTTGAGGAATTGCCACCAAACCACAAGCGACACATACGACGCAACTGCTACAACTGCTACAACTGCTACAAGTAACCTGCACCTTGAAGTTAAATGTATAATGATATCTGCTTATGACAACGCTACCTTCTGCCTAATAAACAAGCGATGAACGTTATGAACAGAAGATTGAACACTTCCCACATGCCCATAGCCGTAGCCATGTACCTACCAGAACAATATCCCAGACTCTTAGCTACAGCAGAAGATGCAAAAATTTCCTGTTACTAACAACTGGTGAGCAGTTGGTACAGAGACATGGTACAATTGACAATAAAATGTAAAGGGAGCCTCGCGTTGGAAGCTGGACGTAACATCCGCTGTATACTATTTGACCTGGGCAGCACGCTTTGGACACATACAGACGAAAGATTGCTGCTTGCCAGCGAGAGAATCGCCAATCTGCGAGCCGTTTTGGAGCTTTTTCGCTGCGTGGGTACCGGCGTCTGCCCAGATATGAACGTAGATGAGCTTGGCCAGGCATTGCGTAAAAGTTTCGAGAAGCAGATTCGCGTCAAGACGCGTCAGCACATCGAACACGAGCCTGATTTTGCGTTGGCAGTCATGGATGCGCTGCAACAACTGGGCGTGCCGGGCGTTACACGCGAATTCGGCGAGGCTATCTATGAGGCTTTGCGCGTGCGCAGTTCCGACTCACGCATGCTTTTCGACGATACCCTCTCAACCCTGGCAACTCTGAAAGAACGCGGCTACCTGCTCGGTGTAGTGACGAACCGCCACTATGGAGGTGTACCTTTTCACGAAGATTTGCGCACACTGGGTCTGCTCGACTACTTTGAACTACATCATATGGCGATTTCTGCCGATTTAGGCATACGCAAACCCCATCCCGACATCTTCTTACATGCGCTCAAGCGTCTGAACGTCTCACCAGCAGAGGCTGCCATGGTTGGCGACTCGCTGAGTGCCGATGTCGTCGGAGCAAAAAAGCTTGGCATGCTGGCAATCTGGATGCCTAAAGCATCACTGCGTGCCGCTGCGCGTGCCGCCCTGCTTACAACCACCACTTCCACACCCATTGAACAGCCTACCCTGACGAACGATTACCTGCTGACCTACATGCGCCAAACAGAGAAGAGAGCACGCCCGTCCCCCCCTGCTATCAACCCCGATGCCATCATTGAACGACTTAGCGATTTACTCGCCATATTCTAACAACCCCATCGATACTGACAGGCTTCATATGATGGTCCTATCTTACTATAATGACTGGATATGGCGGCAGTACTTTTCTTCTTACAGTTCATATCGTATCCTATGACTGACAACTAGTGAGCAGTCAGCAGAGGAGGCAACATATGGCAAGACAGGTCTCAAAAGGAACGTGTACCTTTTGTCATAGAGAACTGAGTACAGAACTACTCATAAAAGTGGTTGCAGCGCACGAGGTGGCTACGAAGGGGAAGCCCATCCAGATATTTGCCAGGAATAGCCTCCCACTCACTCCCTGCGACAGATGTGGAGAACCCGCTACCAGCTTCTGTACACAATGCATCTATGAAGACCAGGGATACCTGTGTGATGCGTGCGCGAAAAATCACCAATGTGATGAGGAGTTGCTCCTGCCACTAGTGAATTCACCGCGAGCAGGCGTATGTGGTTATACGGGTCAGGACCCAGCGTATATCTGATAAGAGCGTCCAGTCGAGCTTTTCAGCATACATGGTTGTTTTCATGCATGTGTGGTACACTTCATTCACAAAAGGAGGGAACACATGGCTGCGGACCCGAACCGCCTCTTTATGAAGTGTAGAAGAATATCTGGAACTTGACCGCAATAGCCTGGATGCACGCTATGAGTACATTGATGGCGTCGTTACCATGTTAGCTGGCGGCACCACCAATCATTCTCGAATCAGCGTTAATGTGATCAGTCCCCTCCAGGCAGCCTTGCGAGGTCTTCAACTCTGATCTGCGCGTCAGCATTTCCAGCACGCGTTATGTCCTTCCCGATGCTTCCGTCAGTTGCGATCCTGGGGATTTAGAAGGAGCGAACGATATCATTTACTCGCCCTGTGTAATTGTTGAAGTGCTTTCCCCCTCGACTGAGGCGACCGACAGAGGAAAAAAGTTTCGATACTACCAGAGTTGCCCTTCTATTCAGGAATATGTGCTTATCAGCACACAAGAACAGGCCATCGATGTCTACCGGCGAGTCAGTGATAATCTCTGGACACTTCATCCGTTCGGATCAGGCGACGAGATAGAACTAAAAAGTATCAACGTCAGCATTCCTCTTGAAGCACTCTATGAGAATGTAACGGTGCCAAGAGAGAATGCTTAACCTAGTGGCATCCCTCGACTGAGTAATGATAATACTATAGAAAGACACCCTAGACACTTGGAAGTGTCTAGGGTGTCACTCTCAGTTGTTCAGACGGAACCGACGGGATTCGAACCCGCGATCTTCTGCGTGACAGGCAGACATGTTGGACCACTACACCACGGCTCCTAGTTACTGTGCATAGGACGCTTTGATTCATCCGGTGCGTGTACGATCATACCAGACAGGCGTCCTCCTGTCAAGCCTTTTCTCTTCCAATTTTTCGACTTATCTCTATGCTCCCCGCAATGACATTGCGAACCCAGGAGTATACTGAAGAAGCAATGGTAAGCGTACACCTGGCAAGAAATATACATAATGACAATGATACCTATCGGCCACTAACTGTGATAATCTCTGTGGAGGACGTAATGATCAAATCTGCTCCCAGGCAGCAAGCTGAAGCTATAAGTACCATCGCGAAGAATGCGAGCAGCACTCATCGTATTACGTGTGCTATCTGTGATGCAGGCTATATGCCGTCACAGTCACGCCAGGATTTGTTGCAGGCATCGCCGCACGTCCTTGAGTCAACGTTGATGAGCATGTGTCATTACTGCTTCCGTTGCCGCCGACCAGCGTGTCCACAATGCTGGGATGCAATGCATGAAGTGTGTGGTGCATGTGTGCAAGAGGCTCACTTGTCCTTTCGTTCTTCCGCGTCCCCTCTAACAGGCACCTTGTTTTCTCCCTCTACCTTCCCCATGTCTCCCATATCCCACATGTCTCATATGGGACAATCTTCTATGGACACTACTATTGCGCCCCTATTGATCTGCATCCGCCCAGGATGTTTTCAACAGAGAACAGATATAAAAGAGCAACATACACCCTCCGTAAAAAAAACGCAGCCATTCATAGGTTTGCGTTCCGAGGAAATAGTCGCCACTGCTCAGGTATCTGAAGATGTGCTAATACGTACCGGAACGAACATTTTTAAAACGATAGAGCGTGTGTTAAACGTAATATTACTAAGCGTGTTGCTGCTTGTCCTGCTGCTGATTTTGCTGGCCCAGCTTTCGGCAGGAGCTAATGCGCGGATTTTGCAGCTAGTGGTCGTTCGATAGTTGGTAGGTAGGGGAGGGAAGAAAAAACGGGCAGCTTCACTGGTAGACTTGCTGGCTTACTTGAGCAAGAGTGCGAGGTCCGCTCCTCCGCGTTTGAGGGAGTTGCCACAATGAACCAAAAGACGACTGACTTTCAGTGCGTTAGCCGGAACCTTGTAGCCACGCATCGTGCGATAGCGTTCCTTAATCCACCAACCAATCGCTCGCTCACACGCATTGTTGGTGCCATCAAGGGTTTCTCCGTTCGGTCCTTTCCACGTGCGGTAGCGTGTCAAGCGGTTCCACAGGTTCCAGCGATCCAGAAAGAACAGGCGTAAACGATAGGCTAAGCTCTGGTGTTTTCCCTTTTGAGGAGGTGCAGCCTGCATGTAGCGTCGATGCATGCTTTCCACTTCGCTGGCTTGTGCGCGCTTTCGGCACTTGATGAGTTCGCCGAGCCGCTTCAAATCGGCTTGCACCTGCGCGGGACTGATGCCCAACTCCTTGAGCGACCCATCGGCATCTTGAGCCACCAATGGCTGATACTGCTCAATCAAGCTCTCGGTGTTGCGCAACACATGCGCTTTACACACTTGATGCTGCACTCCCACGTCATCGGCGACCGTTTTGAAGCCATCGGCATCATCGGTCACCAGCACGCACGCTCCCACACTTTTGGCAATGGGCTCGATCCAGTCTTTAAGCGTGTCGATGTCTTGTCCACTCAATTCATCCAGCGTCAAGACCAGTCCACTGATGCTATCGACCGTCAAGCCCAACGAAAGCCATTTCCCACAACATTTCACACTGGTCAGATCCGCTCCCATGGCCGCTGTGCGCACTCCTTCAAACACCTTATCTCGTTTGAGACCGGGCACTCGACTGGCCGCTTCTTGCACCGCATAATACACCTGACTTTTGCAGTACGACACCCCCAGTGCTTCTAAGGCCAGTGACGTGGCTCCATAGCTGAGTCCTAAGAGGTAAAGCATCACCGCTAACCCTTTGCCTCGTAACGAGGTTTGGGCCCGACTTACACCTGGCGGATACACGCGAAAGGTTCGTTTGCATTTCAAACACTGATAGCGTTGCGCCTGCACCTGCTCATATTTCGTGTCGCGGATCGCTTTTGGCACCTCTTGATGCCAACGCAACCGCTTTCCGTCACATCCTTGATAGGGGCAACATATCGGCGTCGCTACCTTATCTGGTTCTACCCGCGGTAATAATAGGTGTAATTTCATCGCTCTTGCTCTCCTCTCTTGGCTTCCTTCTTATTTTACCTCACTTTTACCACGTTTTGAACAGTCACTGCAGCTATTCCATGTTGACATTCGTAGCGAAATGGCGTACCTTCTTTATGTAATACAGCAAATGCATGTATAAGTAGTGTAAGAAAGAGACGAGAAGGGTAGAAAGGTACTGTGGGACGAGATATTCTGGTTGATGGCTATAACATTATTAAAAATAGTGCCTCATTTCGCGCAGTTGAAATGAAAAACCTTGCTTTGGCCCGCAATGCCCTGATCAATCTGCTTCTGCAACGGTATCGGCACACGCCGCATCGCGTGATCGTCGTCTTCGATGGCGATGGTGCCATTGAGCAAACGCATCATGACCGCCGTATCTGCATTATCTACTCACGCCACAACCAGACCGCCGATAGCGTTATCGCTCGTTTAGCCGTTGAAGCCCGGCAAGCTGGTCGCGAAGTGGAGATGTATAGCAACGATAGAGAAGTGCAGCAAGCGGTTGCTCAGCAGGATGGAACTGTCCATGGTGTCAATCAGCTTACCAGCCAGTTGAATGCCCCTTCCCGTGATACCGCCCGCCGCATACAGCATCGCCAGGCTGTCCGTCGTCAATATGGTTTAGACCCCTCGTTTGACCCCGATGATGAACCGGAGTATCGCCTTCCGCCTAAAGGAAAGAAAAAATCATCTCACCGCCATCGTTAGGCTTTTTAATTTTTTGCTACGGAGGGTATTTCTTCCTCTTCTGGCACATTCTCCTCGCTAGCGGGCGTGCTGTGTGATTTGGCTGAGGCATGTATGGGAGGCTTTTTGCCAAATTTTGTGCGCAGAACATAGATAAAGGCCTCTAACACAATGGCGCGTGACATCTTGGATTTGCCGACACGGCGATCCATGAAGATGATCGGGGTTTCCACGATTTTAAAGCCTTGCCGCATAACTCTGTATGCCAACTCTACCTGAAACGCGTAGCCTTGCGATTGAATCGTATCCAGGTCAATGCTTTCTAAGACTTCGCGGCGATAGCAGCGGAAGCCAGCCGTACAGTCTTGAACGGGAATGCTCAACATGAAACGGGCAAATACATTGCCGCAACCACTAATCATGCGACGCATGAATGACCAATTTGGAGTATTGCCACCGGGGATATAGCGGGAACCGATCACCAGGTCTGCATCTTCAATGGCCTTGAGGAAATCGGGCAAATAGCGTGGATCATGGGAGAAGTCGGCGTCCATTTCGAAGGCTGCATCGTAGTTGTGTGCAACTGCATACTTAAAACCGGCGATGTAGGCAGTACCAAGACCTAACTTACCGGCGCGATGCAAAACTTGTACCTGTGGGTTCTGTTCATGCAGCTCGTCCGCTAATGTGCCTGTACCATCGGGTGAATTATCATCGACAATCAACACATCAGTTTCAGGGGCATAGGAGAATAGCTCCTTCAGAAGGGGGCGTAGATTCTCAAGTTCGTTATACGTGGGGATAATAATTAACGTCTTCATAGGACATTGTCTCCATTCCTTGCCGCTGCTGATGCCGGTTCCCGACCGTTTGGACGTTCGCCTGTGGTAGCAGCGTCTGTTGCGCTTGCAGCCAGGGGGCTATTCTTCTCAGTAAGGTGTTGTTGTGCTGCCCAATCACCACCTTGTTCAGGCGCATCTAGCGTATGTTGGGTGGCGCGGAAGATGAGCAGCGCAATAACACCTAGCCCAAGGCCAAACCATAGCGTACAGAGACGGATAAGCAGCGTTGCCGCTCCCCCAAGTGTCGCTGAAGTTGTCACTAACAGACGCGTGAGTCCCAACATACTTCCATCGGCTGTACCTAACCCGCCGGGAAGACCAGAAGCTGAACCAATTAACGATGAAACAGATAAGATAAACGTGGACTTAATGAATAAATCAGGGCCAGGTGCTATGCCCAGACCCGTAAAAACAAAATACAAGGCTCCACATTCTCCCGACCATGAAATAAAGCCGATGGAGACCGCCAGTAGCAATGGTCGCCACTGCAATAATGTATAGGAGCTTTCATAGAAATCACGCAGCGGATGCGCTAGGCGTGCTATAAATGGTATGCGCTCGCCAGAGCTCAAGATCGCCAGCGATAGGCGGCGGTTCTGAATAATCATAATCCCTGTCAGGCCAACAATCAGAAAAAGTACCAATAGCTCCCAACCAAAGCGATACAGAGCCAGGCCCGTTGCCGCTAACAAGAGCATGGCGATACCATCACTCAAACGCTCTGCCACGATGATCGGAGAGGTACGACTGATCGGTGCGCCAGTCGTGCGTTTCAGCATATATGCTTTCAGCAATTCCCCGACTTTACCCGGAGTAATGGCCATAGAGAGACCCGAAATAAAGATTAAGAGGCTTTGAAGCCAGGGGACATGCAAGTTCAGGCGTTTGAGAAAGTACTGCCATTTGAAAAAACGACAAAAGTAGTTAAAGAGGGTTAACACTAGAATAAGTGGTAGATAAATCCAACGGAAATGGGCTAATGCTCCTAACATCTGTGGCAGATCAGCGTAGAGAGCGATAGCTGTCGTGACAACAAATGCCAACACTAAAGAAAATACTATTCCAGTACGTATTTGACGCGTAAGCAAAACCAATGCTCCCTTACCATTACTGCGGTAAAATATAGAGTACAACAATAATAATAGCTACACATAACACGACGGTTGCCAGCATATGCCGGTCACGCAATAAGACCTCTTCGGGACTGCCACCCTCCATTTTCATATAGACAAGATAAAGGTAGCGGAACATGCCGTAAAGCACAAAAGGAATGGTAATCATGAGCCGATGATTGCCCGTAGGACCCTGGAAGGTGTAGAGGCTGTAAGACATAAACGTAGCCGCCGACACAATCGTAATCATCTGATCAAGCATAGGCAAACTGTACTCTTTGAGTATCTGCCGGTGGTTGCTGGCTTCTCCTTGCAGCAGCACGATTTCGTGACGCCGCTTGTTAAATGCCAGAAAGAGCGATAGCAGGATCGTGACCAGATAGAGCCAGGGCGAAATGGTGACAGGAATGACCAGCGCACCAGCGAGAATACGTAGCACAAAACCACTGGCGATTACAAAGACATCGAGCAAAACAATGTGTTTCAGACGAATACTATAGAGTACCATGAGCAGGAGATAGGTGATAATCGTTGCCGTGAAAAGCAGGTTCGAGCCGCCTAGATTGGCAAAGATATCTATCTCTGGTCGGATAGGAAGTGCGAAAATGGTCGCGGTCAGCCCAGCACAAGCCAGAAGCAGTACGCCCATCATGGCAATAGCCCATGAAATCGGAAGGCGACCAGAGGCCAGGGGGCGTTTCCGTTTCACTGGATGCTGACGATCATTTTCTAAATCAAGTAGGTCATTGAGCAGGTAAATGAAGCTGGAGGCCAAACAAAATGCGAGAAATGCGACGCCAGCTCGTTCAAACGAAGTGACCGAAAATAGACGCTGGGCAAAAACGAGGCCGACGAAAATACCCAAATTTTTTGTCCATTGTCGCGGACGCATGGCCGCGATGAGCGCGAGTATTTTCCCTGCTGTTCCCAGTTGAGAAGGCGTAGGAGGCGTCCCAGGAGTTGCTGGCGTATCCCATCCGTTGTGTTGTGTTGTTTGTTCCTCTAGTGCAGTAGTCGTCTTTTTCAAGAATATGCTATCCCTTTAAGTTTACGTTCCAATTGCGTCATCATTAGTAAGTAGACTTCGCTTTTGAAACGTATTGCGTTTCATGGAAGTAACACAGCACCCGGTAGTACGCATTATTTTGTTAATAAATGCGCCGTTTCAGTTCGTTGATACGGTGCAAGGTGATACGGTGTTTATCGGTACTGATAAAGTTCTTATCGGTAAAGTACCCCATCACTTTATTGACGCTTTCGCGTGATGCCCCTACCATCGAGGCAAGTTCTTGCTGCGTCAAACGCACATTAATACGTGTCCCGTTCTCAACCTTTTCGCCATGGGTTTCGGCTAATTCGAGCAGTTTTTTGGCGACGCGACCATAGACGTCCAGGAAGATTAAATCTTCAACCATCTGGTCGTTAATGCGCAGTCGTTTGGTGAGGACTTCCAGCACTTGAATGGCGATTTTCGGATTCTTTAAGATCGCGTTGTGGAAGTCGCTGCGCTGGAGTGTGTAGCATTCCACCTTTTCCAATGTGATAGCGTCCGCGGAACGGGATAGCCCATCGAGGATGGCGAATTCGCCGAAACACTCTCCCTTGCCCAGCACGGCCAGCACAATCTCCTGCCCATCAGGACTGACCAGGCTAATTTTGACTTTGCCTTCTTTAATTACATAGAGCACCTGACCAGGGTCATCGCGATGAAAAATAACTTCACCACTGCGGAAAGTGCGCTTCCGCGCCACTTCCATCAATTCGCGCACATCTTCGTCGGTAAGGCCAGCAAAGAGTGGTACTTGTTTCAAATAAATGGTTTCGTTCTCGGTTTCCATCAATTTTATCCCTCGTATATACTACAGTTTACTTCTTCCTGACCTGTCTACATAAAGCACTTCACAAAGCACGGCTATGAACGTTATTGTACACTTCTAAGTACTCTATACTAGCGTACTTTTCAGCATCACGCAATAGTTGTCTTTACCTTATCAGGATATCATATAGCTTGACGTTCCAACCAGGCGGTTTTATCAGTATTTCTCTTGATTTTTAGGCAGACATTGGTTACAGTTAGCTACAAGTAAGAAATTGCTTGATCGTTCTATGTACTCAGGTACATAGAGAATGCCAAAGGAGACAGGCAGTATTTATGAAGATCGTCAGGAACCCATCCCGTAGAACGGGATAGGCTTGCAATAGTAAGTCTGAACCTGACCCGACTTAGCTCGGCAACGGGCTCCGTTAGGAGCGAATATTAGGTACGTTAGGGTGCGAGGCCAGCTCCAACCTCTACGGTCCAGCATTAAACAGCTGTAACGGGTGAAGGCCGTGTGCTGTACGTGAAACCGCTCCATAACATTGTCAAGGCCACCATTACCCTAGCAATAGGAGGCTCTATGAGCAAAGTGTGTGTGCTTGATACACACAAACACCCATTAAACCCGGTGTATCCTGGCAGAGCACGCCTCCTGCTTTCAACTGGCAAAGCAGCCGTGTTCAAGCAGTACCCATTTACGATCATCCTCAAAACGGTGGTCGAGCATCCAGTGCTTGAGCCGTTACGGATCAAGATAGATCCCGGGAGCAAGACGACTGGTTTGGTGCTGGTCAATGATGCCACAGGAGAGGTCGTGTTCGCGGCGGAACTGCTGCATCGTGGCGAGCAGATCAAAAAAGCACTGGATGGGCGTCGAGCGGTCCGCAAGAGCCGAAGATCCCGCACAACCAGATACCGCAAACCACGATATGCTCATCGGCGCACGAAGAAGCAAGGCTGGCTCCCTCCAT
>JBPCJY010000263.1:0-5693 GCA_051004815.1 Ktedonobacteraceae bacterium | reverse complement strand
TTTTTTGTCGTTTGGTGCGGTTTGCTGGTTGGTGTGTTTTGGGTTTTTTGCAGCGGAGGGCGAAAAAGCCCACAAGCAACTAAAAAACCTTATATCAAAGGACAGTTGTGTACAGTATTTCGGGTAATCATCTACTAGCAGCACGAATAGGAGCGAGAAAAAGCAGACACCAGTTTTAGAGAGTTTTAACAAACTCAGCAATAATGGCTTGCACTTCCTCCAGGCGACCCTGAAAAAAGTGATCCGCGCCCTCGACAGCCACCAGACTCTTGGGAGCAGGAACTTGCTCAAACCAATTCACCGTCACACCATAAGGCGCGAGTTCATCCTCGGTGCCATGGATGAACAATTTGGGCTTATGGCACCCTTGCAGCGTATCGCCTTCAAACGAGCGGGCCGGGACGCCCAGGCCAATCATAGCCTGTACCCGATCATCAATCGCGGCCACACGCAGCCCGACGTAAGAGCCAAACGAGAAACCGGCCAATATCACTGGCAACCCAGGGTAGCGACGACTCAAAAACTCCAGCGCGAAGCGCACATCTTCCATCTCGCCACGTCCCTCGTCATAGGTGCCGGAGCTATGGCCCACTCCGCGAAAATTGAAACGCAATGTGGGAATACCCAATGTTTGCAAGAGTTGAGCTACTTTGAAGACGACTTTGTTATGCATCGTGCCACCGCCCAGCGGATGTGGGTGACAGACGAGCCCGGCATAGACTGGAACTGTACCTTGCTCTTCCGGCTTGAGAATCCCTTCCAGGTGTCCCAGCGGCGTGGGTATGTTGATATGTAAAATCTGTCCGATAACGCACCGTTCCTTTCTGCTCTCCTGCTAAAGGTCTTCTCTTCTCTGCCGATAGTATATCATCAAGAATAGCACAACGTACTCTTGACAAGGGCCTATCTATTCCTTGATAATCCATGTATAACTTTTCCGTACCATCTCCCAACATGGCGAAGAAGGATACCTTATTAATTTATGGAAACATATGGATTACACAAATACCCTGGACGCCTCTTTATCGTAGAAGGAGTTGATGGTTCCGGGAAAAGTACGCAAATCGCGCTCCTGCGCCAGTGGTTGATTAGCGAAGGCTATACCGTCTTTTTTAGCGAGTGGAATTCCTCCCCCCTGGTCAAAAAGACCACCAGCAAAGGCAAGAAAAAACAGCTTTTAACTCCCACCTCCTTTAGCTTGATTCACGCCACCGACTTTGCTGATCGCACGGAGCACGACATTATTCCTCCGCTCAAGGCGGGAGCGATTGTTCTGGCTGATCGCTATATCTATACTGCGTTCGCACGCGATGTTGCCCGTAATGTAGACAAGCGCTGGGTGCGCGAACTGTATCAATTTGCTGTCAAGCCAACAGTAGCTTTCTACTACCGTATTCCATTGGAGGTCTCGCTCAGCCGTATCCTCACGGGGCGGACAGAACTCAAATACTATGAAGCGGGCCTGGACCTTGGCCTGAGCAATGACCCGCACGAAAGCTTCAAGTTATTTCAACAGCGCATTGTCAATGAATATGAAGCGATGGTGGATGAGTTTGGGTTGACCGTGATGGATGCGACCCTACCCATTCCAGAGCAGCAACGTCGTATGAGGAAGATTATTAAGCCATATTTGCAGGGCGTGCGGCGTATCCGCTCGTCCGCACAGGACGCGGCATGGGCAGGGCTGGCACGCGAAATGCGCCCCTCGCATGTCGATGCTCATGAGAAAAGTGGCAGATAAGTACAATTGCTGAACGGCATCAAAATAACTTTTTTACGGCGAACACAACACTTGTGGTAGAGAGGGACCCTATGACCAAGCTTGCATTTTATGGTATGGATGCCATCCACTTAAAAGAGCGCGAGGAACTGTTGCCCGGTCGCTTGATTGTGATCGAGGGCACCGATGGTGTCGGACGCTCAACACAACTGAACCTGTTACGTCCATGGCTGGAGAGCAGCGGCTATGCCGTAGTGAACACGGAAATGACCCGTTCGGAACTGGTTGGCGCGGGTCTCAAGCAGGCGAAAGAGGGTCATACCCTTGGCCCCATTACCCTCAACCTTTTCTACGCCACCGACTTTGTTGATCGTTTCGAGAAACAGATTATTCCCGCCTTGCGTGCTGGCTTTATCGTCCTGACCGACCGCTATATTTATTCGTTGATGGCGCGTGCCTTAGTGCGCGGTGCCGACCCCAAGTGGATTCGCTCAATCTATGGACTGGCTATCAAGCCCGATATCATCTTCTATCTGCGCATCGGCGTCGAAGATTTGATACCACGCGTCTTGCAGCGCGGTGGCTTCGATCACTGGGAATCCGGCATGGATATGCGCCTGGGCGGTGATCTCTTTGAGAGCTTTGTGCATTACCAGACGAGTCTGCTGGACCAGTTCGACGCCATGGCCAAGGAATATCGTTTTGAGGTACTTGACGCCAGCCGTCCCATCGAGCGCATTGTGGAGCAACTGAAACAAAGGGTGCTACCGTTGCTCCCGCAAGGCTAGAGCCTATCTATTCTAGAGCTTGTGCCTCTTCTACCACATACCCATCCAAACGCAGCCGTTGCAGTAGGTGTTCGCATTGCGCCCGATCTCGTGTCTCCAGTATCAGCGTTTCCTCGCGCTGCATAATTGGTAGATGACTGGAAATGCGTTGGTGGCGTACATCAATCACATTAATGCGCATTTCGGCGATAATGGTCAGCAAGCGCATCAATTCGCCAGGACGGTCGGTTAGGCGCGTGTGAATGACAAAGTAACGACCGGCGGCAGCCAGCCCGTGCTCGATAAAACGGCTCACCAGATTGATATCAATGTTGCCGCCCGTCAAAGGCACCAGCACCTTTTTCCCAGACAGTTGGATGGTACCGTTCAAGAGCGCGGCCACGCCCACGGCTCCTGCTCCTTCCACCAGCATCTTGTTGCGTTCCATTAAGAAGAGCACCGCGCTGATAATAGCCTCGTCATTGACGACCACAACGTCATCGACCAGCCGTGAAATAATCGAGAACGTCAATGCGCCCGGCCGCTTCACCGCGATACCATCGGCGATAGTCATAATCGTTGGTAATGTCTGTAGCTCTCCCGCGTCCAGCGCGGCACGGCAACCCGCGGCACCAGCCGCCTGTACACCGATAATGGTGATATCGGGACGTAGTGCGCGTGCGGCAATGGCTATCCCCGCGATCAGCCCACCACCACCAATAGGAACAACCAATGCATCAGCATCGGGCAAATCGCTCAACATCTCCAGGCCCAGTGTACCCTGCCCCGCGATGATGTCGGGATCGTCAAAGGCATGGATGAAGGTCGCACCTGTTTCACTCCGCAAGTCCAGGCAGTGTTGATAGGCGTCGTCATAGGTAAAGCCGTGTAACACAACCTCCGCTCCATAGCCCTGCGTCGCTGTCACTTTCGCGAGCGGCGCGGTCTCCGGCATGACAATCGTGCAAGGGATGCCATAATAGGCCGCAGCGATAGCCACGCCTTGCGCATGGTTCCCCGCCGAGGCGGCAATCACCCCACAGCGATACTCTTCCTTCGTCAAGCGCGAGAGCTTATAGTGCGCCCCACGTACCTTGAACGAACCGGAACGCTGCATATGCTCGGCTTTTAAGTAGATATCGGCCCCCGTGAGGTCGCGCAAGGTGCGTGATGGTTCCAGGGCAGTATGGTGCAGACGCGGCTTGAGCAGCTTATGGGCTTCCCAGATATCGGCAATAGTAACAGTGGTATGCTCATCAGAAGCACGAGTAGTTCTCGTGGCTGGATCATTTTCGACGAAACGCATGGCGTGGTACGGTCCTTTCAGTCCAGCAGCGGACCAGCCCACGATCTTTGTGGTAATGTTCAGTGTGACGATTATACCGTATTTCGCCAAAGTACACAATGGCTGGCAGAGCACCCGCCAGCCCCAACTCCTCATCAATCGCTCCCCCGCGGTTGCGCACTGGGTACTGCCGCCGTAAAAATCTGTTGTGACCCCGTGCGGGTGTCGTTCCAAAAAGGGTGAGCAAAGGCGTTGTCGGTGGCCAATCCTTGATAATCGCCGATGAACTGTAGCCCATTGCCGTCGATAGGAGCTTTGACTGCCGGATCCCAGCTTTGTGTGGTTACGCGAACATTGGATAGAAATGACACGCCATGGTCAACGGATTGGGCCAAATAGACGTCAATCAGCTTGTGCTGCGCGTCCATGCGTGTATCGAAAAACGAGATAGTCACCACACCATTGGGCGCGACCGCCAATTGGGGCTGAAACTGGTTCGCGCCATTTCCCACTGGATCATCGTTGGCGCGAATGATTTGCGACCACGTTTGTCCATGGTCGGTCGAGGTTTCAAACAGAATATCGGCATCTTTTTTCCCTTTATCCGACCAGGTGAGATAGAGTTGGCCCGTGCGGGGATCACAGGCAAAGGCGGGTAACGACTCGTTGCGGTACCGTTCCGGCGGAAATAGACCGTAGATATCGTGAATGGTAGCCGCCCACACAGGCGGTTGCCAGGTCATACCGCCGTCAAATGATGAGACCACCAGCATAAGGGTAGGAATAGTATTACTGATTTGATCAATATAAGCAAATGCAACAGAGATCGTGCCATCCGGCCCGACGACAGGTATGGCCCCGATAACTTCATCACAGGCGTTTGAATGTTTGGGGCGACCGGGAGCGTCATAGCTACAGAAAGGGGCATGGCCTTCTATCACTTGAAATTTGCTGAAAGTCTTGCCTCCGTCAATTGAACGTGAAAAGGCCAGGTCTTGCTGGCAGAAATTGCCACCGCCGCAATTCGCACCATGATCGTAGGACCACACGACGTAGACCGCGCCACTATGCGGCCCTTTCGTTGTATCAACGGCTATCCACGGCTTATCATTGAAAACCTGTCCCGTCGTATCGGTGGTAACATTGACTGGCAACCCAAAGGTTTTGCCACCATCGCTCGAAGCCCAGACCGCGATGCCGCTGCCGCCCGTGAGCGTCGTAACAGAAAACAGTGTGGCCGCGTAGACAACGTTATGTGGGCCGAAGGCGAAAGAGATATCCGACGTGAGAATCGTACTCTTAAACCCTTGGAGGACACCGCCATCGCGCCAACTGCAGCCGCCATCGAAGGAGGCGTAATAGCCAATCTGAAAGCGATAATGCGCAGGGTCAGTGAAGAATTTGGAGCCACCGACGAGGTGCAGTGGATTTTGCGGGTCTTCTGCCAGCATCGGCTCACTATGCGCCAGATAACTATCCTGGCTCACCTGGACATCGCTGTACGGCGCGTGTGGATGAGCACCCAGGCGAACACATGGGCCACCACCCTGCAAAGAGTAGTCAGGCCTCGCCGTCGCTTGCGGAGCCACATTGATAGTGAATGGTACACACCCGGCTACCATCAGGCAGAGTAAGCCAAGTGCTACCAGCCAGCATCTGACCTGCTCTCTCATGGGATACATCAGCAAAGCTCCGTTTCAGCATGGAATGGACACACTTTTTTCATCGCGCGGGGACATAGAATATTACGATATGTAGCACACGAAATATCACATGGAGGAGGAGTTCATCGGCTTGTGCCCCTTCTCTCTTGGTCGCCCGTCCCCCCCTGTCCTTCTGGGAGCAGCGAGGAATCTCCGTGCCACAAAAAACTCTTCGCTGTGCTCAAGATGACAGGGGGCTGGGGATGGGAATTGCGAAA
>JBPCJY010000262.1:0-43587 GCA_051004815.1 Ktedonobacteraceae bacterium | reverse complement strand
TGTGTTCGTTTCGTGGGCGCTGTCAGGTTTGGAGAAGAGAAGTTTTTGACACCCCCAAATTCCAGAGCCTGTGTTGCGGACAGAAGGGAAGAATGACAAGGCGAGGAACCAGACGGTGCAAAAAACCTCCCCGTGCAAGCACCCTTGCGGTCGCCTTGGAAAACTATCCTTGTTCGTTATCTATTTACCGCAAAAACATTATATAATATAAAGTACTTCTATCTTGTGTATTTGAAATAAATTGTTTATACTTTGACCAATGGGAATCTCCGCGTCACTCTGTGGGCGCGGTGACACGGATACAAGATTCCCGTTCTCTTTTTGTGGATTGATGTGTGCGTGAACTAGTATGTTAGTTTATGTAAAACTTCAGTAAAAAGGCTATCTCCCGCCGCAAAAGTGTGCTATACTGATGCGTATAGACATAGGGAGGTGTTACATTCATGGCACAAGAAGAAACCCAAAGATTACTGACCCGAGCCCGTTTATGGCTCGAAGAAGGACGCCCAGAAGCCGCGCTCACGACACTCGATGCGCTATCACCTGAAAGTGAGGGAGAACGGAAAGAAAAGTCGTATTTGCTTGGTTGGTGTTACACCAACACGAGACGTTGGGATGATGCTTTGAATGTGTTGACACCGCTCACTCATTTTGTCGAAGCGGAGGGAGATGGGAGTGTGAGCTTTAATCGAACGAAGCGGGTCTACTGTCTCTTGCGATTAGGGGAAACTGCGACCAATCTTGCTCGTTGGGATGATGCGGTGCTGCATTTTGCGCGGTGCCGGAAGATACTGAATGATAAGAATTTGCACTTGCCGCGTGAGTTAGTGAAAGCGTGCTATGGGATGGCGTCAGCACAGGTGATGCGTGGCCTGTATACCGATGCGTTGCAGGGCTATAATGATGCGATCAAACATAGTTTCTCGTTTGAAGATAATGAAGAGCGCGGGAATATTTACTATGGTCTGGCGTATCTGTACCGACGTATGGGCAATCAGGTGGATGCTCGCTTAGCAGCGCAGGAGGCGTTGAAGTTCTTTCAACGGAGTACGAGTGACTATAGTCAGCTGATGGTGGTGGTGACGCGCAACTTGCTAGGGAAAATTGCGTTGTTGCTGGGGGATTATCGGGCGGCAACGGATCATTATACGTTTGCTCTGGCAATGGGACGTAAGAGTGGCAGTGCCAAGATGTATGTACTGAATTGTTCTGGACTAGCCGAAGTACGTGTGGCCGAAAAACGTTTTGACGAGGCGGATGATTATTGTCAAATGGCGTTGGAGTATGTGCGAGAGGGGAAGGAAAAGGATAATCTGCTCTTTGGGCTTGTTTATATGCTGTCCGGGAAGGTGAAATGTGCTGAGGCTGAGCAAGCTGAGAATGGAAGGAAAGAGCGACTCTTAGAGGATGCGATCAAGTGGTTTGAGCAGGCGGAAGAGCGTCTTACGCTGACGCAGGCTTATACTGAAATTGCTGAGCTTTATGGATACCTGGCGCGGACCTTAGAAGAACTTGGGAAGGACCAGGACGCGATTCGTTATTGGAAGTCAGGGTATGTGGCTCTCGCGGCTACAAATGGTCTAATGTAGAATTGAGTGTAGTAAAAAATGCTATAGTATGTAGCAACACAGAATTTGGTGTGTTGCTACATACTATAGCATTTTTTATTGCATGAAAAGACAAAGGATTTTTGATGTTACAAGTTGATCAACGGCACCTGGGTGCAAGCGAGATCGTTGTTCCTCCATTAGGTATCGGAGTATGGAGCTGGGGTGATAAAGGTTTTTGGGGGTATGGCTCTGCTTATACGCAGGACGATGTGTATCAAGCCTATCGGGCGTGTTTGGATGTGGGCCTAAACTTTTTCGATACAGCGGAGATGTATGGTAACGGGGAGTCAGAACGTATTCTTGGTGCATGCCGGGTGAAGGATGGGCGTCCCATCATCATTGCCAGCAAATTCGCGCCGCTGCCGACGCGCCTGTCAGCACATACGTTGTTGACGGCGTTGGATGCGAGCTTAGAACGTTTAAACGTAGCGACCATCGACCTCTACCAGATTCATTGGCCCTTTACGCTGCTCAAGACGAATGACTTGATGGATGCGCTCGCGCAAGCTGTACGGGCGGGCAAAGTGCGTGCGGTGGGTGTGAGCAATTATAGCGCGGCCCATATGCGTAAAGCGCATGCGCGACTGGCACGGCATGATATACCGTTGGCATCAAACCAGGTGCATTATAGTCTCTTGCAGCGTAAGCCAGAGGAGAACGGTGTGCTGGATGCCTGCCGCGAACTGAATGTGACGCTGATTGCCTATAGTCCCATGGAGCAAGGTTTGCTGACGGGGAAATACCGCATGGCAAATGCTGAGTCGCTGGTTGGTCCGCGTCGCTTCATGCCTGCTTTTGGCGCGGCACGTCGTCGCAAAATCGAGCCTCTTTTTCAAGTGATGGAGCCGATTGCGCATGCGCACGGCAAGACGCTGGCGCAGGTTGCGCTGAACTGGCTTTTGACGAAGGACTCGTGCATCGTACCCATACCGGGTGCCAAAAATTTGCGTCAGGCGCAGGAGAATGCGGGTGCTATCGGTTGGAGCTTGACGCAAGAAGAGCACGATCAGATTAGCCAGGCTGCCCACTTTTAGTTATAGCTCAGGCTTTAAGCGCAGGAGCATGATAGCGAACCAGAGGACCCAGAGCGCGAAAAGCAGAATAGCTGGTGTTGTGAGTGCAGCCTGACCCTCGACAGGGGTACTCACGACGCCTACCGCACTTCCACTGAGGAGTGCGCCTGTGGCGACGGCGACATAGCCGAAGGCAACCCACATGCCGGGCCAGAGATTGCGACCACTTCTGGCGATAATGGCTCCGAAGAATAAGCATGCCAGGGCCAGTAGTCCACCACCGACCGTATTCGCAATGATGGTAAACGTACTGGAAAGAGCGGAAAAATTGCTCGGTGTTGTGCTATGGATAGTGAAGCCATTGATGGTGATGGCGAGGTAGATGCTGCTGGCGAAGGTGCCGAGGACATAAAAGAGAATGCCCAGGAAGCCCGACCACGCAGCTAGCACAGCGAAGCCTTTCCCGCGCCACGCGTCGTCTGGCATGCCATCTTCCGGAGGTGAGAGTTCGGTTTCCTCATGATCTATGTTATCGCTTGACTCTGCTGACTCTGCCTCAAGCGGAGTTTCCTCATGAACTGTGTTTTCGCTTGACTTGATGTGATCTTCCTCCTCGCGTCCCAGGAGTTCCTGGGCAATAATGATGCGGAAGAGGGTAAATGGGAGTGTGATGAGGATGGCGAAGGCGAGTAGCAGTATGACGCGGTAGCCCAGGAACTGTACGGGGTGGTTGCCGAGCCAGGATAAGTAAGAGGTAAAGAGTCCTTTGTCGGTGGAGGCGATGGCGTCACTGTATCCCTGGGGGATAAGGATCAGTAATTGGTAGAGGGGTACGCCGAGGAGTAGGAGAACTGCTCCGATGAGATAGTAGGTGCCATTGATGTGTAATTTGGATACGTATGTTCTTTTCACTGAAATTGTGCCTCTGCTAGTTGTTTTCTGATAGAATATCACATCATTGGTGATACTCTATCAGAAAACAACTGGCAATGAAAGAGGGCGTGTGCGGGTTAATCTTCGACGAGTTTTCCCAGGAGCTTGAGGGTGATGCCGAGGGCGAGGATGACGCCGCCGCTGACTGCCAGTTCGATCATGGCGTTGTAGAAGGCTGGGCCAGTGACCTCTTTGACGGAAAGGCGAGCACCAATCGAGAGGATGCCGCGTGTGGCGGAGACGATGCCGATAAAGAGGAATGGGCGGAGGGAGGTGGCATGGGCTTTGAGATAGTGAATAACGGTACCTAGAACTTCCATGATGATGAGGACGAGCAGAAGATCGGAGACCAGCTTAATGATGGCGTTCGCGACGACTGATTGTGGCGTGGCCAATTCGACTGGATGAGTAACGGAACCGGGCAAAGGGATGAGCAATTTACTAAAATCAATTTGTGAGATGGTGCTACCGAAGTCCCAGAAGCTATAGCCAAGCGTGAAAATGGCTCCGATGAAGAAGCATATGCCGACGATGGCGTAAATAAAGGAGTCGCCTTGATCGAGAAAGCGACTGGAGATGGCGATGACGGGATTTGTGATTGCATGGCCGTTATGCTGGTGGTTTACGTTGTTGCCGTGGGTTGCAAGGGTAGGGGTTGGCTCGCTGAGATTGATTTGATGATCTGACATTGATGGGTTCTCCTTAGTTATACTGATGTGTAAATCCATTATACAGTATAGAATATAAGCTTCATAGTAACTGACTTGATGTACCAGGGCTTGTGAATGATGACCAGGGCGACCGCCAGGGTTGCCCCTACTATACTATACTATACTGTGCTGTGCTACCTATGATGCACGCTCTGCGTGTATAGTAGGGGCGAACCTTGCGGTCGCCCTGGTCGTCTTTGCTTGATGTACACGTTTTTTTCTTTGAAAGAAGGTGAAACGACTTATGCCACGCTGGTTCTATTTTTTACTGATTTTTGCGGTGTTGGCTCCTGTGCTTGCTCTGCTGCAAATGCCGCCGGTGCTGGTTTTTGTGGTGGCGGCTTTGGGAATTTTGCCGTTGGCGGCTTTGATTGGGCAGGGGGTAGAAGTTATCGCGGAACATACGGGCGAGCGTATAGGGGGACTGTTGTTTGCGACGTTTGGCAATGCGCCGGAACTGATTATTGGTATTTTCGCGTTGAGTCAGGGGTTGGTAGGGGTGGTGAGGGCGTCGATCATTGGTTCGATTCTTGGTAATGTTTTGTTGGTGCTGGGGGTGTCGGTGTGCGTAGGTAGTATCAAGCATGGACGGCTAAAATTTGAGACGCGGCACGCGAACCAATATGGTTCTTTACTTATTTTGTGTATTGGAGGGCTGGTGTTACCGGCGGTGGCTGAATTGTTGGCATCGCACGTTCACCAGACGCAAATTGTTGAGCGCGGGGTTTCGCTCTCGGATTTTATTGCTGTTGTCCTGTTATTGGGTTATATTGCATCGATCTTGTTCAGCATTTTTCATGTGGGTGACAAGGGTCATGAGGACGAGGATGAGGCTTTCTCTCCGGTAGTGGGGGCGCGTTCTGAATTGGCGATTGAGCGATTGTTAGCCTACCGACAACATCTTGCGCAAAGTTCGCGTGCAGGTAAAAGCGGTGTGCTGCGTCAGATAGATGGGACGCTCGATGCTATCCTGCAACATGAAAATGTGAAACAGGGTGATGCTGCGCTGCCCCATGCGCTCACGAGCGCGGATGCTGAGAAAGCGGAAGTGCTGAAGAAGCAGAGCGGGAAGCAGGAAACGGGGAAGCCAACGGTGCCTTTTTTAGGGAGCAGTTTGTGGGCGGGGGTGGTGTTGCTCGCACTGGCTACGGCGGGAGTTGCATGGCTCTCCGATATTTTGGTGAGTGCGATTGAGCCAGTGACGGAGGTATTGCATTGGAATCCGGCCTTTGTGGGGTTGATCTTCGTACCCTTGATCGGTGGGCTACCAGAATATTTCAATACGATTTCGATGGCATTGGATAAGCGGATGGGGATGGTGCTGGCGGCATCTGCTGGTTCATCGATTCAGATTGCCCTGCTGATGGCTCCCATTCTCGTGCTGGTAAGTCTTTTCATGCCACAGCATCTCGATCTGGTTTTTAGCATAGTGGAACTGGCGGTATTGGGATTGGCGGCATTTCTCTTTAGCGAGATCACCAAAGATGGGGAGCTTGTTTGGTTGGAGGGTCTGTTGCTCATTATGCTCTATGGCATGATGGGCGGGACGGTCTTTCTCTTTGGGTCGTGATGGTTGGCCCTTGAGTAGTAACCCGAAAAACAACGCCTCAGACCTCTTTCTGCTTTCTCCATAACACAGCAGCACAAATGCGCTAAATATAGAAGGAAATGAAAAAAAAAGCAAAACTTGACTTCTTATTGAATAGAGGCTATACTCTTCACGGATTACCTTTTATACGTGCAGAAGTCTGATTCCTCTTGGTACAGACGAAGCTCGCGAAGAGGTGTCACATGTTCAATAGTAGGAGTGTCACCTATGGCTTTCCCCTTGGACATCCCTTCCATGCGGTTAGGTATCCGTATCTTAGTGGGAGTTGTTTTGCTCAGTGTAGGCGTGAGCAAGCTCATGCATCCACGTCGCTTTCGTCAGGCCATCCAGGAGTATTACATTCTGCCATCGGCACTGGATGGGAGGTTTGCTGGCTCAGCACTCTTCGCGTTCGCTATCCCGCTCGCCGAACTAAGTGCAGGACTTGGCCTTATCACAGGTATGTGGCTCATTCCATCTCTCTTTGTGGCTCTCAGCTTATTCGTCCTCTTTAGTGGTGCTATCCTCATCAACCTGCGACGTGGTCGTACTGACCTTTCCTGTCATTGTGCAGGAGTTCTTGGGAGCCATCGCATTTCCTGGTGGCTTCTTGGTCGAAATGCGTTCTTCATCGCTGGTCTCCTGGTGTTGCTACTCACTCCTCCTGATCGCATGACCCTTGACGTGTTCGTGCATCGCCCGTCGCTTCTGTCGAGTCTCTTCTTGAGTACCATTCTTCCTGTTGTCTCCTTAGTTGGGGTCGTGTTAGCCGTCCTTGTATTGCTCAGTTCTGCGAAAGTGTTATTTCGTCCTTGACACCTTGGGAACGAGGAAAACAAGGGAATGTGTTGAAAGGAGGCTTCTATCATCCCAACACCGTGGATGGTGAGCATTCTCGCCCTCTGGGCTTTGGTGCTCTTTGAAACAGTTCTGCTCGTGTTGCTGTTACGTGCCCTCGGCACATTACGGCAGCAAGGGACGCTCTCTGCACCGCAGCGGGAAGCTTCATCGGAAGAGTAGGGACTTGATATAGGTGTTCATGCACCATCGTTTGCCACCACAGACGATGAAGGCAATGTGGTCCGACTAGATGACTTTGCGGGCAAGAAGCGTATCCTTACCTTTGTTTTGCCCGGATGCTCCTCGTGTGCAGGTGCTATCCAGACCCTTAATACGTTCTTGCAAACGAAGCCTGCTGAGACCGTCCTGCTTATCGGGAGTGGAGATCATCTGCTGAATCGGGCGTATGCCAGTGAGCATGATGCCCATCTGCCGCTTCTCACTCCTTCGCCAGATTTTGACGCGGACCTCTATCACATTCGAGGGGTTCCATTTGTCTTTGTCCTCGATGAAAGAGGAACCATTCGCGCAAAGGGAGTGGTCAACGATAGTGACGGACTTCAACGTTTGCTGGTAGCGGCTTTTGCGCCTGTACACATTTCTCATTAGTGCGCCCTTCATTGCAACAGTCTTGTAGTGCTTGACGTAAAAAGGGTACTGAAGGAAAGAAGGAATTACCCATGGAAAACATGCCTGAAAACAGAGAGCCGAAAGGTGAGCTAACACATTCACGACGCAGTTTCTTCAATTGGATGGGCAGGTTGCAGCTGGAGCTTCGCTTGTTGGTCTTGGGCTTGGTCTGACGAATCCAGCTAGTGTTTTCGCGGCGGACAAGCCGACTTCTGCCGCCAAGGGAAACCCCACCACCGACTGTCCGATTGGCTGTCCAGCTTACGGAACCTATTGCTGCAAAAGTTGTGGTAATGATTCCAATTGTGTTCCAAGTCATCTCAAAGTTACACAATACTACTACAAAGGGGGATGTCCCATTAATAACGCTTGTCCAACCTATGTGGGTTGCTCCGCCTGCGTATCAACGTGTTCGGGAGCGAGTTGTTAGGAGTAGTCCTTCTCGTTAATACGAAGAGAAGGACGTCTTCTGCTTGTTTATTCTGGCTCTCTCAGCACTGGCAAATTCATTGTCAGTGCTGGTTTTTCCCATTTCCAGCTTATGTACATCTCTTTTTATAGGCACAAGCAGGAGGAATCACTGCTGGTCTTCTGCTCCTATCTTACGATTGTATGAAGTCAATGTGAAAGGTGCGTTCATGTTCCACTACATCTTTCTGATGCTGCGCCGCCAGCGGGGCCGGAGCTTCCTCACCTGTGCGGGCTTTCTGTTGGCCGCTTGCGCCCTCATCTTACTGAGTGCCACGACCCAGACCACCGTGCTCCAAGCCAAACAGATCATCAACAAGAACTGGCGGCCCACCTATGATCTGGTCGTTCTGCCACCGCATACTTCCATCCCTGCCAATACCGCCATTCCTCCTGATCAATTCACGGCTTATGATGGCGGTATTAGTATTCAGCAGTACGAACAAATCAAGAAGCTCTCCGGCGTCGCCGTCGCTGCGCCTATTGCTTTTATCAGCTATGCCTTGTTTCCTTTCTCCGATGTTGAGTTCGATCCTCCCCAGCCACCTCCTGGCTTCTATCGGATGGAATGGACGCTCACCGCTTTTAATGGGCAACAACACATCACGGAGTATCACGCGGTTACCAGCGTCTATGCGTCTGCCTCTACCTGCACCCCTGGGTTTTGCGATCTCAGTGATAGTCAGAAGAGCACTCTGCATTCCATTGGGGTCACTGATTATTTCTTTCATGGAGTCTATCTGACAGGCGTCCCAGACCCAGGGACGTTTCTGTTGGCTGCGATTGACCCCGCAGCAGAAAATCAACTGGTGCATCTGAATACGAGCATCGTCGCCGGCAAGCAACTTCCTGCTCAACAGAGTCTTTCCTTAAACGGGACGTATCCCTACATCACCGGAATGAACATTAATGATAGAGTGCCGAATTACAATGTGCCATTACTCATCAATGTGCAACCTCCTGGGCAGCTTGCCCTCCATCTTTCGTTTGTGCGGCTGGAAACCACCATGCTGGATCCGCAACAGGTGTCTGTTCATGGTGGGAGTCGCTACCTTGACCATCTTCCCCAACAAACGGTCTTTGAAGGCAATGTCCCCATTGCGCAAAACGATCTCCGGATATTTTCTCAAGGCTCAACCTTTCTTGAACACAATGCCTCATTAAGCATTCAACGTTTTGGGTCTCCCTCATTTCCGCTCAACTTTACTTCCGCGCCTTCTCTTTTGACCTATCAACCGGTTGTGGCTCCGTTTGGAGCGGAGGAACCAACCTTCACGCTTGTGCCCAGCCATTCACAACCACCGGATGGAACGCAAGGAACGGAAGTGGCCTTCCGTCAGGCCAACCCACTTCCTGGCGAGATGCAACAACAGAATGGAACGATTGGATACACCTATCAGGCGTTGTATGACACCATTTACAATGGAGCCACCTACACCGCGCAACCGGTTGGGCAATTTGATGGGAAACGCCTCTCCGCCGAGTTCGCTAATGCCCTCAACTGGTTGCCGGAAAATACCTATACGTCTTCTCCTACCACCTTGCGCTATGATGCCCAGGGGCATCCCGTCACCCCGACCAATCTGCTGCCAACCACCAACCCGGCAGGTTTCACGTTAGCGTCTCCATTAGCTCTGACGACCCTGGCTGCCGCTCGTCAAATTCGCGGCGACAATTGTATCAGTGTCATTCGTATCCGTGTTGCCGGAAATATTACGCCTGACGATGCTGGTTGGAAACGCGTCACTCAGGTGGCCCAGGACATTGAGCAGCGTACTGGTCTGCGTGCGATTGTGACCCTTGGCTCTTCGCCCAAACCCACGCTAGTGTATATTCCCGGCATCAGCAAAGGGTATTATGGAGCCACGCAAGATATCGCCCCCCTGGGGTGGGTAGAAGAACGCTGGATCAGTATCGGAGTTGGTATCATCTATCTTGGTCAACTCGGAGCGACCCAAACCCTTCTCTTAAGTGCCGTTCTGCTGGTGTGCTTCGGCTACCTGGCCGTCACCCTCACCTCGTTGGTCTCCTCTCAACGTCGTGAACTGGCCTTGCTCAGCGCGTTGGGGTGGCGGCCCTGGCATCCGGCAGGGACGTTCTTGGGTCAAACGCTCCTGCTTGCCCTTGGCGGGGGGCTCGGCGGCATTGGGTTAGCCCTGCTGCTCATCTTTCTGATTGGCTCCAATCCTCCCTGGCTCATCGTAGCCTGGACACTGCCGGTCGTGCTGGCCCTGGCCCTGCTCAGTGCGCTCTATCCGCTCTGGCATCTCTGCCGTATTCACCCAGCTGAGGCGTTACGCGAAGGCACGACCGTCTCGTCCAAGGGGACCTCACGCCTCAGCCGTTGGAGTGCCGTCCTGTGGTCGCGGTTTCCCGCGGTGGGGAGCATGGCCCTGCGCAACCTGACGCGTTCGCGCCTGCGAGCGGTTATCGCCATTGGGAGCCTCTTTCTCTCTGCTATCCTCTTAACGGTCATGATCGATGGCTTGCTGGCTTTTCGCCAAACACTGCAAGGCACGTTGTTGGGGGAGTATATCCTTCTCCAAACCGCCGTTCCCCAACTGGCTGGAGCAAGCTTCGCCGTGCTCTTAACCTTCCTGAGTGTCGCAGACCTCTTGCTGATCCAGGTGCGCGAACGCCAGAAAGAGATTGGCTTACTGCAAGCGGTGGGCTGGCGAGCACACCTCGTGCAACGCTTGTTTGTGCAAGAAGGTCTGACGCTGGCGGTGGTGGGTGCGGTACCAGGAGTGCTCGTAGCCTTGTGGATTCTCACGGCGCACCATGCCGCCCAGGGAAGCATTCCAGCTCTCGTTGTCGGGGCGGGAGCCGTCGTAGTCATGCTTGTGGTGGCGGGATTGGCGACGCTTCCGGCCATCCGTGCCATCAATCGCTTGCCACTGATGGATGTACTGCGAGCCGAATAACTGGTCAGGTTTGGTGTGAAGTGAAGGCAGCAGAGGTACGGATGAGAGCACTTCCCGCGTGACGAGACCCTCTCATTTGCATCTCTCTGTCTCACGTTCCCCTTCACAAGGAGATCATGCCAAAACGGGGTCAAGGCGGTTGCTTGTAGCGTGTACCATCTTCGATGTGCCGCGAGCAGAATAGCTACGAGAAGACGTCTACTATTACCACCAGAAACAACAAGAGAAAGAGGCCGTATGAAAGAAGAAACCTTCCAAGGGGAACAGCGCGAACATGCCGACACGGTGCTCACAGTGGAAAGCCTCTGCAAATCCTATGCCCTTCCCAACGGAAAACTCACTGTGCTGCGTGACATCGAACTGCATGTGCGGCGTGGAGAATTCGTGACCATTACGGGTCCCTCCGGTTCAGGGAAGACGACCCTCCTGGCTCTCCTGGGGAGCTTGGATGCTCCTGACGCTGGCGAAATCTGGCTCGATGGCATTGCCGTCCACACCTTGGGTGGAACGGCTGCCGCCGACTTCCGCCGCCAGAAGGTTGGGTTCGTCTTCCAACTCTTCTATCTGCTACCCAACCTCACCGCCTTGGAGAATGTCATGGCCCCACTGCTCCCTTACCGTCGTCAGCTCGACTTTGATCTCCGGCAACGCGCCCGCGACTTGCTCGAAAGCGTTGGATTGGATGATCGCCTCAACCATCCGCCCGCACGACTATCCGGTGGTGAACAGCAGCGTGTCGCCATCGCCCGAGCCCTCATTCATCGGCCAGCCGTCATCCTAGCTGATGAACCCACTGGCAACCTGGATCCACATACTGGAGCCGAGGTTCTGGATGTGCTACGCACACAGCAGCGTACGGGCAGTCAAACCCTCATCTTGGTGACCCATGATCCACAAATCGCGGCCAGTGCTGACCGCTGTATTCGCCTGGAACAATTAAGCCATGAACCTGGCTAAACAGATCCCCTCACGATTCCCGGCTTCGGATGTGTGGAGCTGATGGCTCGGTTTCTCATGGCTTCTCTGCGTTGACCACCTATTTATAGAACGTATTTCTGCTTTTGAAACCGGTCATCTGCATCATTTCCTGGATCGTGTTTTGCTTTGCCGCATAGCCTCCTCCATTCTTCGATCACAATAATAGCTGGCAGAATGCTCAAGAGCATTCTGCCAGCTATTATTGTCATACCCCTGAGCCACATCACGAGGATGATTTCCTTAGTGTTGTTTTTCGTTCCGTTACTACTCAAGGGCCTGGTTGGTGCCCGAATGCATGATAGGTACGCAAGGCGAAGGTCAGAGGGGAATGGTGAGTACGTTGTGGCCTTCGCGACCGGGTTGTACCAGGTTCGAGATGAAAAGTTCGAGCACAAAGGGTTTTTCATAGAGTGGGTGTCGTTGCTCATCCATGAAGAAGATGTGCAGGCGATCACGGCGACCACTGGGACCACCGGAGAGCGGTTTCATGGGAATGGTGACTTCGGCGGCAAAGCCTACGGCGGGAATGTGTACGGCTGCTTGCTGTACGATATAGGCGTAGTTCTGATAGAGGGCAGAGCGTACCTCAATATGGACGAGCTTACCCTCGACTAAGGCACTCAAACCGCTTGTAGAGGTGCTACTACCCGCGAGGAGTGGGATATTTCGGCCCATTAACTGTATGCGAATAGTATAAGCCTGCTGTGGTTGGACACGGAGCGGTGTTTCTATGATGGCAGCGGCGGCGGTGCTATGTTTTTGTTCGCCGAGAACGATCTGTTGCAGTTGTTTCAACAACGAGGTTTTGTTAGAAGAGGCGGCGAAAGGTGTCTTGATTGATTGCGATGGAGGCCGGGGTGGGCGAATTGTTACTTCGCGTGAAGGGGCTGCTTTGGGTGCTTGGGGTACTTTTGGACGTGAGAGTGGGGGTGAGATGGCGGGGAGTATGCCTGTAATGCGCTGCTTGAAACCGCGTGCTGACATCGGTGTTGGTGGTATTGTGCTGCTAGCAAGAGTATTATTATTGGGACGCTGCACCAATGGTTCGTCCTCGTCATCATCCTCATCTATCAAATTTGCGTTGGTATCTTCTGTACTGGCAGGATATTGCTGTACTGCCTCCTCGACGATAGGAGGAGTTGGTGGTAGAGAGGTTGCAGGTGTGAGGGGTGTTTGCCAGGAGTCCGGGGGGAACGGTGGCAAAGGTGTGTTCTGGACAGCATTGGTATGGATGATCTCGTCAATGGTGCGTTCTGATGCATGGGAATCATCTACCTGTACAGGTGTCGGGTCGGGCTGTAGCCTGTTTTCTGAGACAGGTGCTGGTGGTAGTGGTGTAGCGGATTTAGAGAATAGGCGTTTCTTTGTGCGCAAGAGCAGCAGAGAATCCGCCATTGTGCGAGCATCCGGGAAGCGTTCTTCACTTTCGAGGGCGAGGGCTTGCATAACAAACTCTTCAATGTTGGCTGGAATACGTGGGTTCACTTCGGATGGAGAACGAAGGCGGCGATGCATCCGTGCTGTGGCTTCATCGGGCGGCATGCCAGTGAGCAAGATATAGAGGACGGCACCGAGGCTATAGATATCGGAGCGTGGTTCTGCCTTCCCCAGCAGGACTTCGGGTGCGCTGTAGTTGCTGGTGTTGCTCATGGGAGATGTGTCTGGTAACATAGTACTAATGGCAGGAGGTAGCCAGGAGACCATGAGTTCGAGGGTACCATCGTATTGATCACTGGCGAGGATTAAGGTCTGGGGATCGAGGTCGCCCAGTACGATATTGTGGCGGTGCAGGTGATCGAGCGAGAGACACAATTGTTCAATCCAGGAGAGCGACATTTGCATGTTGGGTAGGCCGACGCCACTTTGAAGGGCATCCTGCAATGTATGCAGATGCACGTTATTTTCAATGGTATTTAATGGCCAGCCAGAGATGACAGAGAGATGGCCTTCGAAGTGCCGCATGTCGATGACGGGCAAAATGGTGGCGATGCGCTCGCGGCGGAGCAGGTCATATTCTTGTTGCACTATCTCACAAGCGCGAATGCGCCCATCGTTGTCCAGGCTTGTAATGTCAATGTCGCGTATGGCTACCGGGCGCGATTGCTGGGTATCAATGGCAAAGAAGAGGTTTGTATATGGGCGACGGCGCACACGGGACGTGATACGATAGCGTGCGGTGATGTCGGTATCAGCTTGTAAAAGTGAGGCGGTAGGTTTTATCACAACGCGCTCTCCACAGGATGCACAAAAGGTTGCGCGGGGAGGTAACAGGGTATTGCAATGTGGGCAACGCGGATCGCTTGGAGGTTTCAGGTCTGTTGTTGTTTGCGCCATACTCATAATACTTATTGCCTTTTATCAGAGAAATAGGAAAGAAGATGAGGGAATTATACCATAGTCAGGGTAGTTATGCGCGTTTAGTTTAGCGTTCTTTCAGGGCTTATTGCCATATGTGTCAGCAGTAGGGGTTGAACGAGGCTGGGAATTGCTCTTGTCACGAGGTGTAGGTTTTGCTAGAATCATTGGTAGAATCATTGAGAAGGCAAAGAGTGTTTTGTGCGTGCCAGGCATGATACAATACAAGTGGGCATCGTAAGTGATACGAGGGCATGATACATCATGCTCTAACGAATATGGCCCGGAGGTATATTTCGATGGATTTCGCGACCCTTATTTTTTGGATCATTGCCGTCATCCTGGTGGGGTCGGCATTGTGTGTGGTCTGTATGCGCAACATTGTGCATAGTGCGCTGGCGTTAGTGTTAGTTTTTGCGATGGCGTCAGGTATTTACCTCTTGCTCAACGCGGAATTTATTGCTATTGTGCAAATTCTGATCTATGCTGGTGCGGTGACTATTCTTATCCTCTTCGCGCTGATGTTGACGCGTACCAACAATCTCCAATTGAACAGCAACCCAAACAATAAGCAATGGTGGTTGGCGGTGATTATCAGCGCGTTGGTGGGTGCGGGTATTGTCTACGCAGCGACGGTCAGCCCCCATGCTGTCGCGAACCAGGGCGATGGTTCCGGTCAGTTGCTGGGCGGTATCAATAACGTTGCTCGCATCGGGGAGTTGCTCTATAGTCCCACGACCTATAGCTATGTATTACCGTTTGAAATTGCGTCCCTGGTGTTGCTAGTAGCCATCGTGGGTGCGATTGTGATCGGTAGGGAGGATTAACCTATGGGACTTACACTAAATCATTATTTGGTACTGAGCGCGGTGCTGTTCTGTATTGGCCTCTACGGCGCGATAGCCAAACGCAATGCGGTGGCTGTCCTGATGGGCATAGAGATCATGCTGAACGCGGTGAATATCACCATGGTGGCCTTTTCGTTTTATAACCAGGTGCCCAAGTATAGGACTCTTTTGACCGGTCAGATCTTCGCCATCTTTATTATCACGGTAGCTGCGGCAGAAGCGGCGGTGGCTCTGGCAATGATTATTGCCATTTACCGCAAACGCAACACGGTGGATGTTGGCGAAATAGATATGATGAAGTGGTGAAACTATGGCATTGTATTCGTATTCGTGGCTGATCTTGTTCGCACCGCTGTTCTCATTCGCGGTGATTATTTTCGGGACGAGAATTTGGGATTTGCTCAGTCGGCCTCACGTTGCCACGGAATTAGCACAAGATGCTCATGGCGAAGCTGGTCATGCTCTCGCGGCTGAAGAGGAGCATGGGACGGGTGGTGAAGTGCATATGGAGCATGGCTATGAGGATGACGAAGATCCCAAGGTTCCGCAGTTGACAATGGGAGCGCAAGTCAGTGGCTATCTTGGCATCGCCATCATGGCATTGGCCTGTGTCTACTCCTGGCTCTTGCTGCTCAGTTCGGCAGGCGTACTCGCGCTTGCGCCAGCGATGCCTCGCGGTGGGGTGCCGGTGTTTTCCTACACCTGGTTGGCTCTGGGATCCGCGAGCTATGAGATAGCGTTCCGCTTGGACACCCTGGGGATTGCGATGATGGTCGTGGTGACGACGGTCTCACTGCTGGTACAATTCTATTCGCAGGGCTACATGGAAAATTCGGCGGGCTATGCGCGTTTCTTTTCGTACCTCTCGCTCTTTACCTTCTCCATGCTGGTGATTGTCTTCGCGCAAAACTTCCTGGTGATCTTCATTGGCTGGGAGTTGGTGGGTCTCAGTTCGTATCTGCTGATTGGTTTCTGGATTAATAAAAGGGCCAAGCCAGAGGAAGATCGCCTTTCACCGGCGACTGCCGCCATTGAGGCTTTTATTACGACGCGCGTGGGTGATGTCGGCTTTATCATTGGTATTATGATCTTGTTTGTGAATACCGGTACCTTTAATTTCGCCGACCTGGAGTCAACTGATCCCAATAATCACCTTAGCGTGATGTACAATTTCATCGTGCATAACCATAACCAGGCATTGTTGACGGCGGCGATGATCCTGGTCTTCTGCGGCGCGATTGGTAAGTCGGCGCAGGTGCCATTGCATGTGTGGTTGCCACCCGCTATGGAAGGCCCCACGCCAGTGAGCGCGTTGATTCACGCGGCGACGATGGTTGCCGCGGGTGTGTACATGGTGGCGCGTACCTTCCCGCTGTTCGCGGCGGCAGGCCCGGCCGCCTTTGAGGTAGTGGCCTGGATTGGTGCAATCACCGCTATTTTTGCCGCGACAATTGCGCTGGTGCAGTACGACTTCAAGCGTGTACTGGCCTTTTCGACTATTAGTCAGCTAGGCTATATGTTTGTTGGCCTGGGCGTAGCTGGTAATGAATATGGTCCTGGCCCTGGCATGTTCCATCTTTTCACGCACGCCTTCTTTAAAGCACTGCTCTTCCTGGGCGCTGGTAGCGTGCTGCATGGGTTGCATCACGCGATGCATAAAGAGGTACAGGATGTGCGTTTGATGGGTGGGCTTGCTTCGCGCATGCCGATAACGGCCATTACCTGGTTGATTGCTACACTTTCGATCTCCGGTTTCCCTTTCTTCGCGGGATTTTATAGTAAGGATACTATTATTGGGCTGGCCTTTGACAAGGGCGATTACGGCCTGTGGATCGTTACCCTCGTGACGGCAGGTTTGACGGCCTTCTACATGCTGCGAGCCTATATCCTGGCCTTTGGTGGCAAGGGTGGAGCGTTTGGTGGACTGTGGGGCGGGCCATATCGGGGTACCGGTGAGGTACACGAGTCGCCGTTGACGATGACCATTCCGTTGATCTTGCTGGCGATTCCTTCGGTGATTGCCGGTTACTGGTTTGGTTTCTTTAGCTACGTGACGCCAGGGGCACCAAATTTGAATCTGGGTACTATTCTCAGCGATTGGAAAACGTGGGTTGGCGTGATTGTGTCGCTGCTGGGTTTTGCCTGGGCGTACACGCTTTATACGCGCTTTGAATTCGCGAAGATTAGCGAGTATGTACAGAACCGTGCGGTCTTGCGGGTGCTGCATCGCATCCTGCTGAGGAAATACTACGTTGATGAGCTGTATGACCTGTTCATCCGCTACGGAGTGCTGGGTCTTTCACATGCCGAGCAAGCCTTCGATGACTACATTGTTGATGGGTTGGTGAATGGCGTGGCTCGCCTGGTGACAACCTTTGGGCGCGACCTGCGGCATGTGGAAACCGGTAGAGTGCAATCGTACATGGTTGGGTTCTTTGGTGGCGTCGCGGTATTGGCGGCGATCGTCATTGTGCTGGTCAATGTTCTAAAGTAATACCTCTTTGCCTTGCGCTGGAAATCTACGGTAGCATTTTTCGCGGCGCACGGCAAGGGAATAAAGGGATAAAACTGTGATATTTACCTATGATCTCACCTGGATTATCCTGCTGCCAGTGATCGGCGCACTGGCAGTATTGGCTACTCCCAAGTCGATAGCACGCTGGCTAGCCCTGTTCTTTGCGGCAGCCACCTTTGTGCTTTCTGTGATCATTTTCTTTCGTATCGCGGGCGGTGGCCACGGCTTTGGCAACCTCAATGATCTGAAAGACTCGGTTCAATTGCCGTGGATTGATTACAAAGCTGGTGCGGTTGACATAAAAGTCGACTATTTCCTGGGTGTTGACGGACTGAGCCTGCCGATGGTGATCCTGAATGCGCTCTTGACGCTGCTGGCGGTGATTGGCGGCTGGGAAAAAGTGCGGGTCAAAGAATATCTGGCCTTGATGCTGATCCTGGAAGCTGGCGTGATGGGCGTATTTCTGTCGCTTGACCTGCTGCTTTTCTTCCTCTTCTGGGAAGTGGAACTGGCACCTATGTTCCTGCTCATCGGTATCTGGGGCAACGAGGCTATCAAGCATGGCATGCCTGGACGTATCTATTCGGCCTGGAAGTTCTTGCTGTACACGTTCTTTGGCAGTGTTTTCATGCTGGCGGGTATCCTGCTGCTCTACTTTACGAATGTGAGCAATCATGGTGTAGCGACCGCCAGTATGCCGTACTTCGCGACGCACTTTTTCAATGGCACGATCAATATATTTGGCGTGACGATGGGTTTGCAATTGCTCACGTTCTTATTGATTTTCCTGGCTTTCGCGGTCAAAATACCGATGTTCCCGTTTCATACGTGGCTGCCCGATGCCCATACGGATGCGCCGACGGAAGTTAGCGTCATCCTGGCGGGTATCCTGCTGAAAATGGGTGCCTACGGCTTGATTCGTATTTGCTTCACGCTGCTGCCTTTTGGGGTGAATGCTTTCGCACCGTGGCTGGCTGTACTTGCGGTGATCAATATCATTTATGGCGCAGGAATCTGTCTGGTACAAACAGATATGAAGAAGCTCATTGCTTATTCCAGTGTGAGTCACATGGGTATTATCCTGCTGGGGGTCGCGGCGGCGGCAACCTCGATTGATTTGACGCACGGCACGCTCAATCCCTTTGGGATGGCGGCTTTGATGGGCGCGACGATTCAGATGTTCAGCCATGGTATTATTACGAGCATGCTGTTCTTTAGTGTTGGTGTGATCTACGATCACGCGCATACGCGTGAGATCGCGGTCTTTGGTGGTGTGGCGAAAAGGATGCCCATGCTGGCGACGCTCTTTACCTTTGCGGGTTTGGCCTCCCTTGGGCTACCAGGACTGGCAGGGTTTGTCGCGGAATATATGGCCTTTACTGGTAGCTATCAAAGCTTGTCGGTGATCACGACGATTTGTGTCTTTACGATGATCTTAACGGCGGCGTATCTACTGTGGATGCTCAAACGGGTCTTCTATGGGTCATTTAATACGAAGTGGAACCGGTTGCCGGATGCTACCTTGCGCGAGACGATCCCGCTCTTCGCGTTAGCGGCGGTGATTGTCTTTGTGGGTATCTATCCGGGCTTTCTTGTCAATGCGATTACCCCCAGCCTGAATCATATTCTGACACACATTACGGATGTGGTCAGGGTAACAGCTTCGCGCTAGAAGAGATTGAGGTTAAGGTTAAGGAGTTATTGTATGTTTCATGTATCTGATCTCTATCTGCTTGCGCCAGAGTTAAGCCTGACGGTGCTGGCACTGGTGGTGCTGGTGGTAGACCTGTTCACCAAGCGGCGTATTGTGACGGTGACGGTCGCACTGGCGGGGCTGGTTGTGCCAATGGCTTTTGCCATTTTGCAAGCATTGACGCTGGATTTCTCGGTTGCCCACCACGCATTTTTTAATATGCTGGTGGTTGATCAATATGCTATCTTTTTCAAAATCGTTTTCCTGATCATCGCGGCGGTGATTCTCCTGTCATCCTACAGCTATGTGGGCAAATATGTCAGGGCGGATGGCGAGTTCTATACGCTCTTGCTCTTCTCGGTGACGGGCATGATGTTCATGGCGAGTACGGGAGAGTTGATCTCCATTTATATTTCGCTGGAACTGACGAGTATTCCGCTCTATGTGATGGCCGGCTTGTTGCGGACGAATGAGCATTCGGCAGAGGCGGCTGTAAAGTACGTGCTGCTGGGGGCGATGTCGTCGGCAATCTTGCTCTACGGTTTTGCGCTGCTGTATGGATTGACGGGTACGACTGACTTGATGGGCATTGCTACGTTGATCAAAAGTGGTATCCATAGCAGCAACGTGATTATTTCCTTGCAGGGTAACGTCATGGAGTTGGTGGCGGGTATACTGATCCTGGCGGGCTTTGGCTTCAAGATTTCGGCGGTGCCGTTTCACATGTGGGCACCGGATATCTACGAGGGTGCGCCAACTCCGGCGACGGCCTTTTTCTCGGTTGGCTCTAAGGCGGCGGGTTTCGCGGCTTTGATCCGTGTCTTCATCGATGGCGGCCTGGGTTTTGGCAATATCTCAGCACTGATTATCGTGATCTCGATTGTAGCGATTATGACGATGACGCTGGGTAATGTGGTGGCGGCGGTGCAGAGCAATATCAAGCGCATGATGGCCTATTCCAGTATTGCGCAGGCGGGCTATATCCTGGTTGGCTTCCTGGCGAGCCTCGCGAGTAACCAGTCGGATGGGAACACGGCAGTGCTGTTCTTTATCTTTGTGTATGTGATTACGAACCTGGGGGCTTTCTCCGGCATTATCGCGCTGGCGAATGCGACAGGTGGCGAACGCATCGAGGATTTCCGCGGTCTGGCGAAACGTGCGCCACTGTTGAGTTTGGGGACGGCTCTATGCTTACTCTCACTGGCTGGTATTCCGCCGCTGGCGGGTTTTATCAGTAAGCTGGTGATTTTCACGGCTGCCTGGGGCCAGGGACAAGCTCTGATCGCTGCTGGTCATGCCCTGGAAGGCGGTTGGTTGACGGCACTGGTGATTGTGGCGTTGATCAATACGATTGTGTCGCTGGTCTACTATGGACGTGTGATCAAGTCTATGTACTTTGATGCGCCACTCAAGGAAGACCGTCTGGTGACGCCGTATAGTTTGGGGACATCCCTTGCGCTGACGTCGGCTGCTCTGATTGTGATTTTCTTTGTGGCGCAAGCGGTGCTGGCGGTAGCCAGTCCGGCGGCGAATAGTTTGTTGGCGTTTTTGTTGGGGCGGTAAGGAGAAGGATTAAGAGGGAATAGCAAACGAGCCACCACAAAGGTGGCTCGTTTGCTATTCCCTCTTAATCTGAAGCTGCTTCCACAGCAGCTTTTGTTTTGTATACTTATTTCCCCTCTGCCAAACCTGCGTCTACTAATGCTGTTTGCAATAGATTGACAACTTCTAAGGCGATGGCCCAGCGGTGGAGGTAGAGCATATCGAGGTTGGTGCCCTGGACTTTGAGGACGCCGAGGATGTCGTTCCATTGGCGGTCGGAGACACCTCCGCCCATTTTGTACCATTCGAGTTTATTGAGGATGATGCCTTCTGGTGAGGCGATGTAGAAAGGGCGCGTATCTTTCATTAGAGGTTGTAGCTGTGCTCTATGGAGTTCTTCCTGGTCGAATAGACGGGCTTTGGGGATGGAGATGTTGATTGGTAAGATTGTTTCCAGGTGGATAAGGTTAAAGAGGCCTTTCCGTTGAATGGCATCTCGTACTGCATTGATGTTGATGTAGTAGGAATTGGTAAGTAGTGCTGAGAACGGTTGGATGTGTTCGGGCTGGAGATTGGCAACAAATTGTAGTGTCTCGGCAGGGGCGGCTTCAATAGTGGTTGATAAAATACCGTAGAATGCGCTGGCGAAGGCTCCACTCAAATAATATGTGACACCAAGTAGTTCTAATGCAGTGACGATGGGGGTTAGTGCGTCGAAAAGGTGATATGTATGTGGTGTAGTATTGGTTATTCTTGTGGCTGGTGGATATACCTTTAATTTATCAGCCAAGGTTTGGCTGTAATTGTTGGCGACGAAGATTAATCCTACCTCTTTTTCGTTGGTATTGGGATGTGTTTGCCTTATTCCTTGTTTATGTGCTTCGATGAGAAATTGGCTTAATTCTGCCATCAGAGCAACGCGTTTGGTGATTGGAGCTTTCCGTATCAATTCGATTTGTACGCGTTCGGCTTCGGGGCTGGTGTCGCTGGATTGTGTTCTCATTGGTTGTTTGCCTCTCTGCTGTTGTTCTGAGTAGAGTGTATGAGATAATGGGTTGGGTGTCAATGTATTGCTGGGGATTGGAATCTCTTTTTTGTGGTGGTGCTGGTCACTTTTGCCAGACTTTGGCGTTGGTGAAGGCGACATCGGTGGGTTTGCCTTTGCTCCAGGCCGCGACACCGATCTCGCCGTGACTAAAGCTGCTTTGATTGTCTGGAACGGTTGCCAGGAGTGATTTGTTCACGTACAGTTGGAAGGTGTAATCTGTGGCTGTGATAGTGAGGTGGTTTATTTGTTTTTGTCCAGTAATTATGGCTGTGTTGATGCCATCCTGTAGTGTGGTTTGGTAGGAATTGTTACTAAAAATATCGAGGCCAAACGAACCATCGATATTGATGTAGAAGTAGTAAAATGTTCCGTTGTTCTCATTGCCGTGAAAGATAAGGCCACCCTGGTCGCCGGTTAAGATGGACATCGTGACTTGATAGGTGCAATTGGCAAAATCGGTATTCTGAGCAAAGCATGGTTGAACAGGATAGAGTGTTTGCTGGACAGTCGCATGATACTGTCCACCGGTAAATGAGCAGTTGTTGTTAGTTGAGTCAGCTGCACTGGCATCCCAATTGCTGTTTGAATTGTTGTCTTGAAGTGGGTCATTGAAAATAAGCGTGCCGCTGGTGATGCCAGCCCAGACAGTGGCGGTAGTACTATCAGAGGCGATCTTTGTCGCGGTAGCGTTCTTTGCCACTGTCGTTTGCATAAGGGATGTTTGTGTGGCTGTAGCGTAGGCCGCAGCAGCATTAGCGATGGTGGTTTCTTGTGCAAAGGCTGTGTTTGTAGCGGTGGCGTTTGTCGTATCCGTTTGGCGAGTAGCGAAGGTTTGAGGCCCGGTACCTGTAATTGGAGTGAAGGCCGAGGCTGTAGCGGTTGAATCTGTAAAGACTTTTTGCTGATAAGACCAGGTCAGGTAGAGCATGCCGCCGCTTCCTAGCAATAATACACAAATCAAGCCCAAAAGGACGATTATTTTTCCCCAACGATGCTTTGGAGGTTCGTCTGGTGGGGGGAAATCCTGTTGGTCACTTGCGGACGGAGGCAACATGGGAACCGTTCGTTCGACTGTAATAAGACTGGAAAGCGACGCAGGTGCTGCTGATCTAGCATGGGTCACAGGAAGGGGGATATGATGGTTATTGAGAATGGCTTGTCGGTAAGCTGTGGCAAAGGTGGCTACTGATGCGAAGCGATCGGAAGAATGCTTTGCAAGAGCCTTGAGGATGACAGCGTCGAGACTTTTGGGAATATGGGAGTTGAACTCACCAGGAGGTTGTGGCAACACATGGCAGTGTTGATGCCAAAGCTGTTCTTTGGTGGTACCCATAAAAGGCGGGCGTCCGGCCAGAAGTTCATAAACCATTATTGCAAGGGCGTATTGATCTGTGGCAGTGTTGGGGTGATTATCCCACTGCTCAGGAGCCATATAGCGTGGAGTGCCGCGAATTTCCTGAGTTTTACTGGTGGTTGTCATAAATCTGGCGATGCCGAAGTCGGCCAATTGTAGCTCTAATTGGCTGGGGAATTGTGCTTTGCCATAAATCAGGAAATTGGAGGTTTTGACATCCTGGTGGATGATGTTGAAGTCATGGGCATACTGGAGTGCGCTGGTCGCTTGCTGAACAATACGATTGATATCCCAAATAGAGAGTTGTTCCATCTTGTCATAATTGTGTAGCCAATCGGAGAGAGAACCTTCCTGGCGGTACGGCATGACCAGATACATAAAGGAAACATCGGGAAGCTGGCCTTCCCCTGAGTCAAAAATGGGCAGGATGTGTTGATGGTCAAATTTGGCAAGTGTTCGTGCTTCACGCAGGAAAAGGCGCACGGCTTCACGGGCATTCTCAATGTCATCATAATGGGAAGAATCGGTCCAAATAACTTTAATGGCGACCTGACGATCCAAGCGTTCATCATTGGCGAGATAAACTTCAGCCATGCCCCCTCTTTTTAAGAGGTCTTGAAAACGGTATTGGCCAAAAAGATGTCCTTTCAGATGCATTGTATTACCTCGTATGCGATACGTTAAGGAAAGGGCATAAAGAGAACACACTACAAGTGCAAAGCAAAACTATCTGGCAATCAGACACAGTATAACATGAGTAGAGTAAATTTGGAAGTAATTTGAGACGCAATAATTATAGAGATTTGCTTGCTTACTTAAATAAATAAAGGCGAAGCAGGCTTATGATATCGCTATATGATATCATAAGTCTGCTCTACAAAGCCCATGATTAGTGGTTAGGAGAAAGGCTACAGCCACTGGGCGGGTTTGCATCTGGACGAGCGGACAGTCCACTGGCAGTGGCGTAAAGGTCATAGGTTTTCCCCTTCTCTTTCAGTTGCAACGGGCTATCTAATGAAGCTGTGGCGACGGGAGACGGATTGTTCTGTAAATTGATAAACTCAGCATCCTCTCCACCGTTCAAGGGGATACGGCTGGCCTTCTTATTTCCCTCATCCGCGGAGGAGCCTTCCAGAAGGGTCAGTTTGTAGCCGGACTGCAAGTTGAGCAGGCTCATCAGCTGCTGGTAGCGCATCTGGACGATGGCCCCTTGCAGCAACACTTGTTCTCCCGTGACCAGATGCTTTTGTTGGCTCGTTTGATTTCCATTCTGATCAAACTGATGAAGGTAGACCATCCAGGAGTTTTGTACATTGGTTGAGGTGACACATACGGTGGCAATTTTCGTTGTCGCATTCAATGGAAAGTAGCCACGCAGATTTTGTAGTGCGCTGATGTCAGCACGACCATTGCTGAACGCTATCAATACGACAAACGCGATGATTAATAACGTTATCCATTTGAGGATGAACTTAAAGGCATTATGTTTACTTTTCATAGGTTGTTCCCATTCTATCCTTGTTGGCGTGCTTTGCGGAACGCCGCGAACAACAAAAGTGTGCAAGGGATACACAACATTTGATGCGTACACTTTATATTGACGGAGATCCCGTGTCTATATAAAATTTTTCGACCGAAAACGTATATTTAGTGCTGCTTATAGTGTTTCTTTTTATAAGCCCTTCAATAACGTGGCGTTCTCTAATAAATATATAAGGGAAGTAACTTCAAATAGGTTGCAATAGCGAGGCACTTTTTATTGGGCTATGTTCCTCTTCACAGGGGCTGGCATATCCGCTATAATAGGTATAGATTTGTATTGATGCACATTAACCTGTCTGAATAAACACAACATATCGCTGCTAGGGGAGCCAATCGGCTGAGAGGTAGGCGCAACGGGCGTGCTGCTGACCCTATGAACCTGATCTGGGTAGTTCCAGCGGAGGGAAGCGGCAAACGGCTAGATTACACGCATGCTTTATGAAGCAGAAGGCCGCAATCCTCCATATATCAGGATTGCGGCCTTTTTGTGTGCTAATGGACAGAAAAGGCTTCCATGGAGGTGTTGAGGATGGAAGCACCTAAACTTTTGGTACAGGATGTTTCTAAAGTCTATCGCAATGGGCGACAGAGTGTGGCCGCGCTCGCGTCGATTGATCTGACGGTCGCTGTGGGGGAGTTTGTGACGGTGATTGGACCGAGTGGATGCGGGAAGAGCACGCTTTTTACGATTGTGGCGGGTATCGAGCAACCCAGCGCGGGTGTGGTGGCTATTGATGGGGATGCGGACGCGGTACGGGCGGGCAAGGCGGGATATATGCCACAACAACCTTTGCTGCTGCCGTGGCGGACAGTGGAGGAGAACGTGATGTTGGGATTGGATGTGCGGCGCGTGCCACGCAAGAAGGCACAGATGGAGGCACATGAATTGCTCAAGCGATTTGGATTGGCCGATTTCGCGCAGAGTTATCCAGCCATGCTCTCCGGTGGGATGCGCCAGCGCGTGGCTTTGCTGCGTACAGTGCTGTTTAATGCGGCCTTTCTGTTGCTGGATGAACCGTTTGGGGCGTTGGACGCGCTGACACGGCTCTCATTGCAGATGTGGTTGCTTGAACTGTGGCAAATGTTCCATTCCAGCGTGCTTTTTATTACGCATGATGTACGGGAGGCGATCCTGTTGTCTGATCGTATCTATGTGCTAAGTGCGCGACCGGCACGAGTTTTGCGCGTAGTGGAGGTGAATTTACTGCGCCCACGACGGCAGGAAAATCTGGCTTTGACAGAGGCGGTGCAGTTGGAGCAGGAACTGGTAGCTTTATTGATGAAGGAGCAAGGACAATGAGACTGCGCCGGTTGGCAGGTTACGGACCAGCGTTTGTGTTGGTGGTGGCATTGTTGGCGTTGTGGCAATTGTCTGTACAGGCTGAACATATTAGTGCGCAGGTGTTGCCTACGCCCATCGCTGTAGTGCAGGTGTTGTTCGCGAATGGGAGCGTCATTTACGACAACACGGTGCAGACGATGCTGGAGACGGTACTGGGCATTTTAGCGGCAACGTTGTTGGGGTTGGTATTGGCGGTGCTGCTGGATATTTCAAGCTGGGTACGGCGTGCCATCTATCCTCTGCTGGTCATTTCGCAAACAATTCCAATTATCGCGCTGGCCCCGTTACTACTGATCTGGTTCGGGTACGGGATAGGGCCGAAGATAGTGGTGGTAACGCTGTACTGCTTCTTTCCTATAGCCGTGGCGTGTGCGGATGGTTTAGCGGGAGCGGAACCGGAACTGCTGAAGTTGCTGAAAAGTATGCGTGCGTCGCGCTGGCAGATGCTCTGGTTAGTGCGTTTGCCGGGGGCGATGCCATCATTTTTCTCTGGGCTACGCATAGCCGCGACCTACAGTGTGACGGGAGCTATTTTTGGGGAATATGTGGGAGCGGAGAAGGGATTGGGTATCTTTATGCAGCGAGAGGCGAATTCGTTTGCTACGGTGCAGGTCTTCGCGGCAATACTGGTAACGGCGCTGCTTAGTTTACTATTATTCGGATTGGTTTCGGTGATTGAACGGCTCGCTCTGCCATGGTATCACGGCGCAGTGGCAGGGCGTGAACTGCGCTATGGCACGAAATAGAGAGGAGTGGATATGAATAAACGTTCGCGAATGTTGTTGAGTATCGGGATACCGGTACTGTTGTTGATTGTGGTGGTCGGAGCTTTCCTGTGGCAACAGCATGTGATTGGGGCTGATGGCTCTGGCGTAACTGCTAAGAAAGTTGCCGGGTCGCCCTGTTCAACCTTGAAGGTCTCAGCTAACCAGAAACTTGCGACGATGAACCTGGCCCTGGATTGGACGCCCAATACCAATCATACTGGTATTTATGTGGCGTTGGCGCAGAAATGGTATCAGGCCGAGGGAATTGACTTGCACCTGTTGCCGTACTCGGCCAGTGTTTCGCCGGATGTGCTGGTGAGTAGTGGCAAGGCCGATGTGGGGATAAGTTCTACGGAGGGGATTGTGGCGGACGCGGCTGTCAATCAGCCGGTGGTCTCGATTGCGGCGATTATACAGCACAATACGTCGGCATTGGTGACGCTGGCGAGTTCTGGACTGAACCGTCCACGTGACCTGGACGGGAAAGTGTACGGTGGGTTTGGCGCACCGTATGAAGGGGCGGTGGTGGGTGAGATTATCCAGAAGGATGGCGGTACAGGCAAATTCACGAATGTGACGTTGGATGTTGATACGATGCAGGCTTTGGAGTCACACCGCATCAATTTTGCCTGGGTGTTCGAGGGGTGGGAGGTGATTCAGGCCGAGCGGCAGGGTGTGAAGCTGAATGTGTTCCCGATCACCAATTATGGCATCGCTGATTATTATACGCCGAACCTGGTGGCCAGTCCGGCGGAGATTGCGCACAAAGCGGCATTGCTGCACAAATTTATGACGGCTACCGCATGTGGTTATGAATTTGCTCGTACCCATGCTCGTGAAGCGGCGCAGATGTTGCTGGATAATGTGGCTTCTGGCACGTTCCCCGATACTGGGCTTGTGCAGGCGAGCCAGGATTTTCTGAGTCCGCGCTATGCTGATGCTGGTCGGAAGTGGGGATTGCAGGATGCAGCCGCGTGGCATGGCTATCCGCAGTTTATCCTCAATTCGGGTGGTGTTGATGATGCGTCGGGCAAGCCGGTGCATAGTTTGAATTTTGATGCGCTGTATACCAATCAGTTTTTGGTGTAATTGGCCGTTAACCTTCATTGAGTTCCTGGATGTTGGTGTGGATGAGGAGTAATAGACCGGTGGTGAGGGAGACGCTGGCCAATGGTTGGGTCAGGTGGTTACTGACGCCTCGTGGCTTGCCAAAGTGGAGTGTTTCGCCGTGCAGAGGATAGTAAAGACCTTGCGTTTTGACGTTGGTCGCTTCGGCTGTGAGTGGAAGCAGAGATACTAAGTCATCGACATGCCCATGAATGTCTGATTGACCGGGGCCGCGGAGCAGCCAGCAGACGGTAGGACCATCAATAATGCGTATGGGGATATCCGCGAAGCCGACGAGTAATTGCACATTAGCCATAGTGTGATCGAAGCGTGCGCCACCCAGTGCGCCGAGCAAGGTGATGGTGGTTGCGCCTTGCTGTAAGGCGATCTGGATGGCTAATTCGGTGTCGGTTTCGTTTTTCTCGACGGGTGCCTGGATAATCTGGCTTTTGTGTTCACGCGCTTGTTGCAAGGCGGGGCCAACGAGCGAGTCGAGATCTCCGACGATGATGGCGGGGGGGCAGCCGTAGTGGAGGGCGGTGGAGGCTCCTTTGTCGGCGGCGATGATGAGGTCGGCGGTGGTGATGGCGTTGTGTACGGCCTGGCCTGGTTGCAGGGTGCCGCCGGCGAAGATCACGATATGCATTGGTGGTTATACCTTTCGGCTAATTGGGTGGCTATCTCTCTTTATATTACGTTATATTAGAGTGTAATAGGTATCTATGCATGAGAGGTATATAAGACTATGTCTTCTGAAACGAATATGAAACAACCCCGGTCGTGGGGAAGGTATCCGGCGGTGAAGTCGGCGCGAGTAGAGGAGGTTTTCTGGCGGAGCGAGCTACCGGATTTGGGACAACTTGAGCAGTCTGTGCTGCCCTTTGGGTATGGACGCAGCTATGGCGATAGCTGTTTGAACGAGGATGGTATCTCATTGGATGTGAGCCATTTGCGACGTTTTATCTCCTTTGATGAGGAGGAGGGTATTTTGTGCTGCGAGGCAGGGGTTTCGCTGGCGGAGATACTGGAGGTGATTGTACCACGAGGCTGGTTTATTCCTGTTTCGCCAGGGACGAAGTTTGTCTCGGTGGGTGGGGCGATTGCTAATGATGTGCATGGCAAAAACCATCACAAGGCGGGAACGTTTGGTTGCCATGTACTGCGTTTCAAGCTGCTGCGCTCGAATGGAGAACGATTGGTTTGTTCGTCGGAAGAGAATACGGAACTATTTCAGGCGACGATTGGCGGGTTAGGGCTTACAGGCGTTATCTTATGGGCCGAAATTCGACTCAAGCCTATTGTTAACCCGTACATTGATATGGAGCGTATTCAATTTTCGTCGCTGAGTGAATTTGTGCAGATTTCCGCGGAGACGGACAAAAAGTACGAGTATTCGATGTCCTGGGTGGATATTCTGATTGGTGGAGATGCGCTGTGTCGTGGTATTTTCATGTGCGGCAATAATGATCGGTCCAGAAAGCGGCCCAAGCAGCTCACAGGGAAAAAGTTGCCACTGGCTGTGCCATTTGATTTCCCATCCTTTGTGTTAAATACGTTTACCGTTAAGTCGTTTAATGAACTGTTATTTCACATGCAGTTGAGCAAACGTACCCATAAAGTGGTGCCGTATGAGCCGTTCTTCTATCCACTGGACTCTATCCACAACTGGAACCGGATGTATGGGAAGCGCGGATTTTTGCAGTATCAGTTTGTGGTGCCTTTTGAGGATGATTTTGGAGCGATGCGCGATATCCTGGGACGTATACGACGTTCGGGCGAAGGTTCATTCTTGACTGTACTCAAGACGTTTGGCGCGGTACAATCGCCGGGGATGCTTTCTTTTCCACGGCCTGGGATTACGCTGGCTTTGGATTTCGCGTATGGTGGCCAGAAGACGCTGCGTTTGCTTGATGATCTTGATAAGATTGTGCGCGAGAGCGGTGGAGCGGTCTATCCGGCCAAGGACGCACGGATGAGTGCGGAGAATTTCCAGGCCTTTTTCCCGCGCTGGGAAGAGTTTTCGCGCTATGTTGATCCTCACTTTTCCTCCAGCTTCTGGCGGCGAGTGAGTCATTCTGAAAAATTGGTGGGTGTATGAGAATATTGATTGTAGGGGCAACGTCGGCGATTGCCCATGAGACGGCCAAGTTTTTTGCGCAGGACGGCGTGGAGTTTTTCCTGGTGGGACGTTCCGCTATGAAGCTCAATGATGTTGGCAATGATTTAAAGGTGCGCGGGGCGAAACGCATTGAGACGTTTGTGCTGGATGTGAATGAGCTTGAGCGGCACCAAGAGATGATTGAAACGGCGATTACGACGCTGGATGGTTTGGATATGGTATTGATTTCGCATGGTACGCTGGGGGATCAGCAGAAGTGCGAGCGTAGTGTAGCGGAGACGTTGAAAGAGTTCTCGACGAACTGCACGAGTGTTATTTCGTTGCTGACGATCCTGGCTGATTATTTTGAGCAGCAGAAGCGTGGCTGTATCGCGGTAGTTTCGTCGGTGGCGGGAGATCGCGGGCGGCAGAGTAACTATGTGTATGGGGCGGCCAAAGGTGCGGTGAGTATTTTCTTGCAGGGACTGCGCAATCGGTTGAGTAAAGCGGGGGTCGCGGTAGTGACGGTGAAGCCGGGGACGGTGGATACGCCAATGACGGCTGGGTTGAAGAAAGGGCTGCTCTTTGCCAATGCGAGCGTGGTGGGGAAGGGTATTTATCAGGCGATGAAGGGGCGTAAGGATGTAGTATATCTACCAGGGTTCTGGCGTCCTATCATGCTGGTGGTGAGGAGTATTCCAGAGGCGGTGTTTAAGAAGCTGTCGATGTGATGGGTGTTGCAAAAATAACAGGGTCTGTGAATGAGTGCCAGGGCTGATTACCTCTCCGGGGGAGAGGTAATCAGCCCTGGGAGCCAACGTTGTATTGCTGGCACTCATTCACATTTATGCTCTATAGCTCTTTTGCTACGTTGTTTTTTCTCGTTGGCGCAATGCTTCGTAGAGGGCGATGCTGCCCGCGACGGCGGCGTTGAGAGAGTTGACCTGGCCGCGCATGGGCAGTTTGATGAGGAGATCGCAGTGTTCGCGCACGAGGCGGCTGATGCCTTTGCCCTCGTTGCCGACGACGAGGGCGAGCGCACCGGTGAGATTGGCCTGGTTGTACTCGGTTTTCGCTTCACCGGCGAGGCCAACGACCCAGATATTCTGACTTTTGAGGAATTCAATGGTGCGGGTGAGGTTGGTCTCTTGCGCGATGAGCAGGTGTTCGGTTGCGCCTGCCGAGGTTTTGATGACGGTGGCGTTGACCTCCGCTGCGCGGTGTTCTGGTATGATGGCTCCATGCACGCCCGCGGCCTCCGCGGTGCGCAGGAGGGAGCCGAGGTTATTGACATCCTGGAGGGAGTCAAGGATGAGTAAAAAAGGTGGTTCGTTTTTGCGTTCCGCCTCGGCAAGTATATCGTCTACAGTGGCGTAAGAACGGGGTTCGACCACGGCGAGGCAGCCCTGGTGGACGGCGCCACGACTGAGCTGATCGAGGCGAGAGCGTGGCACGGTCTCGATGGGGACGTGTCTTCGTGTGGCCTCTTGCACAATAATGGCCAAGGCAGAAGCTTCACGCTGCCCCTCTGCCAGCAGGATGCGCTTGATCGGTCGTTTTGAATGGAGTGTTTCTACGATGGGGTTGCGGCCCCAGATATATTCAGGCATGGTTTCGCGCCGGTAATACTTCATCTAATTCGGCAATGGTTGGTTCTGTCAAAACCAGTTTGAGTTTGCCATCGCCTAAAACAAGGGTAGGGGTACTACGGGCTCCTCCGTTGATAAAAATGACGAAGCGTTCGGCTTCGGGATCATGGTCTATATTGATTTCTTTGTAGGGAATGCCTCGTTCATGTAGGTGTGCTTTGGTGGCGGCTGTATCTTCACAATGTGTGGCACCATAAAGTGTAATGGGTAGGGCCATAGTCTGCGACTCCTTTCACGTTCACCTTTTGTGGGCTGTTTTCCCTCCCTGAGTATAGCACATAGTGGCTAGCAGGGCGTTAGCATGATGGACGGGCCGATAAAACAGAAGCGGCCCGCCTCGAAAGAGGTAGGCCGCTTCTGTTGCGGATGTCTAATTACCAAACTTACTACTTTACTGCGTGATGAACGTTACACCTGACCCCTGATAAAAGTGCCAATACACTACGCTATAGGGGTTATACCCCCAACTCATGTTACTGGCGATGACACTGCCATCACTTAATACCTGTTCCACTACTGCTACATGCCCATACCCATAGGCACCTTGTACCCATGGCTGTAAGTCAATAATGGCCCCTGGCGATGGTCTACTGGATACGTGCCAACCATACTGCTGGGCGCGAGCAGTCCACTGATAGGCATTGGAATTTGTGGTCCATGGCACATACACACCGTGCAACTGGTGATACCGCTGATCGGCCCACCATGTGCAAGCTGGATAAGGGAACGGGTTTGAGGCACTGGTCGACGACGTGTTCGCGACATGGGCCGTGTGCTGTGTAACGGAACTTTCAGCATGTGCTCCTTTGGCGCTCATTCCCAGTGAGACGCCCAACAAGAGCAAACTAAGAATTACAACGAGATTCACTTTTCCTACAAGACTAACAACTTTGAGTTGCTGGAAGACATGCCAGCTTTTTTGTGCTAAACGCAAAAATCTCTCTCTTTCAATGTGTGACATCCGCGTTCTTTGGGGCATACCTTTTCTCGTGAGAGGGTAAGAATAAGATTTGTGAGGTTATCCTCAGCTAGTGAGAGGATATGACCGTACAGAATCATTTCTTCCTAAAAGGTGCTGCTCCAAATTGGCTCCCGGCATAAACATTTGCAGACACGAAGGTTCGCGGTCAGTAAATGAGGGAACGAGGGAAAGCATAGCATACTATTGATGAAATGCAATGAAACACAATGAAATGTAGAAAAGCATAGATATATCTGGCTATGCCATAAGTACCAAAAAATATAAAATTGCAGGAAGTATTTAACTAATACGGTGTTACAGGAAGGAGATGTGTAGGCGTAGGAAGATGTAATAGTGCTTGTACATGCATTTGAGCAGAAAAGTGTACTGTATAGCTAAGAAAGAATAAATACTATTTTCGTATGACATGGATGATAAAAATTAAGGGGTGGTAAAGAGGCCAAAGAGCATTTCGCGGATGGGGGAGAAGGTGGTGCGATGCAGGGGGGTAACGCCGTGTTGTTGTAGGGCGGCCAGATGAGCGGGTGTGCCATAGCCTTTGTGGTGGTCAAAGCCGTAGTGAGGATATTGTTCGTGGAGTTGGAGCATGAGGTGGTCGCGCGTGACTTTGGCGATGATGGAGGCGGCGGCAATGGAGAGGCAGAGGGAATCGCCTTTGATGATGGAGCGTTGTGGTAGGGGGATGTCGGAGAGGCGTACAGCATCGAGCAGGAGGGCCTGGGGGGCGATAGGGAGTTGGGCGATGGCGACTTTCATGGCGTACTTGGTGGCCTGTAAAATATTGCGTTCGTCGATGAGGGCAACGGAACCCATACCAATCGCGATCGCCAGGGCGTGTTGCAGGATTACCTCGTAGAGGTGTTCACGCGCCTGGGGGGTTGTTTGTTTAGAGTCCTTTACACCGACCAGGTGAGATACGAGGTTTTCGTCGGTGAGAGGGAGGATGACGGCGGCGGCCACGACTGGTCCGGCCAGGCATCCACGCCCGACTTCGTCGATGCCGGCGACAAAGGAATAGCCCTGTTCGTACAGGGCCATTTCTTCTGTCAGGGTTGGTATTGTTTTCTTATTCGCTGACACTGGGTTTATTCGCGCTGGCGATTTTCGCGGCTTTGGCGGCTTCTCTAGCTGCGACCTCTTTGCTGGTCATGGGGCGAAGCTCTTTCAGGCGAGCGGCCTTACCAGTCAAGCCACGCAGATAGTAGAGCTGTTTGCGACGCACGCGGGCATGGCGCAGCACTTCAATCTTCTCGATGCGTGGTGAATGGAGCAGGAATGTGCGCTCGACGCCAACGCCATGAGTGATACGGCGCACGGTAAAGTTTGCGTTGACGCCACCGCCGCGTAGCCGCATGACGACGCCTTCGAAAGGCTGTAGGCGTTCGCGGGTACCCTCGACGACCTTTACTTGCAGGCGAACGGTGTCGCCTGATTTAATCTCTGGTATATCTTTGCGTAACTGAGCGTTATCGACCGCTGCCAGTAACGCTTGCCCGGCGGGCTTAGTTATGACTTGTTTGTCGGCCATCCTTCTACACCTCCTGTGCGCTCTGTGCTCAGCTTCAGCAAAATACTGGAAGGGAAGCTAAGCGTAGAGAGTGAGTTCTTACTTTGCGTTAAGCTGCTTCATCAAGCGGGATTTGCGGCGAGCAGCATTGTTTGGATGAATAACCCCTTTTTTGGCAGCGCGGTCTAGTTCACTCACGGCGGCGCGGACGGCTTCTTGAGCGTCGGCACTGGAGTCTGTGTTAATAGCCTGGCGAGCCTTGGTTACTTGTGTTTTGACGACTGATTTGATGCTGCGGTTTTGCAAGCGTCGTTTTTGCTCCTGGCGCATGCGTTTTTCGGCAGCGGCATTATTGGGCATGTGAGTACAATTCCTCCCCGAAACGTCTGTCTGAGTGTGTTTTTATGTGTCTGCCCTTGACGTGGGCGGGCAACGGGTAACTTCTACAAAAAATGCCGACTGTCCGTCGGGCGTGATTGCTCATGGATTATAGCAGAAAGTGGCCAGGGATGTCAAATAAGCTGAAACTTTTTTCTTATGGTACCGCCTACAGTGGGGCGATAAGAAAAAGAGTGGTTTTTATGAAAAAGATTATGGATATATGATACAATTGGACTAAACGGGGGAACGGGAGAGTGAGAAACTTACCGCTGCGCTATTCAATGTTGATTGAATGGTCGGAAGAAGATCAGGCATTTCTTGTGACATTGCCGGAATGGTCAGACCATGTACTGATGCCAGCGACTCATGGAGATACGTATACTGAGGCGGTTCAACATGGGCAAGAAGTTCTTCACATGTTGCTGGAAAGTGCGGTACAAGATGGGAAAGCTCCTCCTTTACCAAAGACGCATGTAGCGGCATAGATTTGTCAGGGATAAGCGAAACGTCATGCAAGGGCCGCGGCCCTTGCATGACGTTTCGCTTATCCTCTATTATTCTGGGTGTTTAGTTAGTACAGGATAACTGGTGTTCCCCAGGCGATTTGGGGGTAGAGCCAGGCGATGTCGCTGGGATTCATGTTGATGCAGCCGTGGCTACCATTGTCGTTGAAGCTGGTGGTGCCACTGGTGTCGTCATGTGGGAAATTGTTATATTGGCCAAAGTTTGCTCTCCACCACGCGTCATGGAAGAAGTACCCGTCCGAGTGGTATTCCATGGCATATTTAATGGGCGTGGGTGGGTACCAGAAGACCGAGCCAGGCGGTTCGCTTGATTTGAAATTGGTGGGACTTTGGCGCACGAAGATGCTCCAGAAGCCCGGAGGTGAAGGTTTCAGGTATTGTCCAGAGACAATTTGGAATGACCTTACCAGTTTTCCATTGACATAATAGCGCAACACTTGTTCGATAAACGAGACTACCAGCACTGCGCCAGCGTTGGGGCCGTAGACATTGTAGTGTTTCATGAGCGAGATGTCGGTGGCATGCGGCTGGTTATACGTTGTTTTGTCGCTGTAATCGGCCTCCAACGCTTTGAGGTGGAGGTAGTTGTTGTTGATGATGTCGATGGCGGACTGGTAGTCGCCGATGTTTTGGGTGGATTGGGCATACTGTAAGGCGGCACCACCATCCTGGCCGGTGCCGTTCACGCCATACTCGTAGTCGAGTTGGTAGTAGTTACCATCGACAGGATCATGATACTGGTGTGCGTTGCCCCAGTTCGCGACTTCCTGGTTGTATTGTTTGAGCAGATAGCTGGCATAGCCAGAGGTCATAGCATATTGGAGCGAGTTAATGTCATGGTCAATTTGCGATGAGACCGTGATGTAATCGCTGATAGATTTGGCCTGGGTTAGGGCTGTCTGATCGGTAGTGAGCTTCTGCTGGAATGATGTTGTGCTCTGACCGTATTGTTTCAGTTTGATAAGGTCCGCGCTAAACTGCTGGAGTTTGGCGGCACCAACATACGGGATGGCTTGCGTCGAGAAGTCGGAGGTGGCTTGCAGTTGCGTATTCAACTGATTGATAAGCTGGGTAAAGTCGTCCGGTGTGTTGGCGTTGCGGAAGAGTTGCAGGTCTTGCTGTTGCTGCTGGGTGATAGCGGTTGTATCCAGGTGGGATGCTTGCAACTGCGAAATTTCCTGCTGAAGCGAGGTCAGGCTACTATAAGCTGGTCCCATTAGTTGTAATGCCAGGGTAGATTGTTGCGCATTATTGCTAATTTGCAGATAGTCTTTGGGATATTGTGCTTTCGCGAGCTGATTTTGATAGTGTGTCAACAAAGTGGAGAAGGTTTTGGCCTCTACGAAGTTTTGCGCTTGTCGCTCGGCAAGTGCATTTTCTAAACCTTGTAAATCCTGTGATGCATTGTAGTCGAGTTGTTGCGTTTCCTGGGTTTCCAGGCCACGTACTTGAAGCGCGAGCGTTTGGTAGCGTTGCGAGAGATTAGAATAGTAATCGGTCGCTGGTTGGCCGCTAAAAAGAGTCATAGGGGCATGCGTATTGGTTAAATCTGTTTCTTGTTGAATAATTGGTTTTAGGAGAGTAGCAGGTACACCAATAATCTGGGCCTGGTTCAGCAAGGTGTCCAGGTTAGTTTTGCTGGAATTTGCCCTTTGTTGTGTCTGTGGATCTGCTCCGCAAGCACTGAGCAATAGCGAGACGAGCACAATCATGCTTACGATCAGTAAGCTATTTTTGGCACGTCTACGGAAAACGGTAAGAAACGCCATTGTCAATAGGCCTCCTTATGGATAGTCTTTGTAAAGTATAACGATGCTAGCGGGCGTATTGGTTCGCATAATAAAAAGCATACACTTCTCTCTAATTACATCGCTTGAATGCCATGAAAGTAACAAAGTGGTACAATGTGAGTGAAGCTGAACAAGTAGGAAGATAGGCGCGTGCGCCTATCTTCCTAATTGTTCAGCTTCACTCACATGATAGTTATGCGAGGGCTTGTTCGAGGTCGACGAGGAGGTCGTCGATGTCTTCGATGCCGACTGAGAGGCGCAGGAGGGTGTCGGTGAGGCCACGGGCTTCGCGAATGTCTTTGGGGATGGAGCCGTGGGTCATGGAGGCGGGATGGCAGACGAGCGATTCGACGCCGCCAAGGCTTTCGGCGAGGGCAAAGACTTTGAAGCGACGTACTACTTTGTCTACGTCGGCATAGGTGCCTTTGAATTGAAATGAGACCATGCCGCCAAAGCCGCGCATTTGCCGTTTGGCCAGTTCATGGTCGGGGTGAGTGACCAGCCCTGGGTAGTAGACTTTTTCTACGCGTGGATGCTCGGAGAGGAAGTGGGCGATGGCACGGGCGTTCTCTTCGTGCTGGCGCATGCGGACGGCGAGGGTTTTGATGCCGCGCAGGGTAAGCCAAGAGTCGAAGGGGGCGGGTACGCCGCCAGCGGCATTCTCATAGAATTTGATTGACTGGTAGACGTCGTCATTGTTGGTGACGATGACGCCGCCAATGACGTCGCTGTGTCCATTGATGTATTTGGTGGTGCTGTGTACGACGATGTCTGCTCCCAGGTTGAGTGGTTGTTGGAAGTAGGGGCTAGCGAAGGTGTTGTCCACGACGACTAATAGATTATGTTGGTGGGCGATTTTGGCTACTGCGGCGATATCTATCAGGCGTAAGAGGGGATTGGTGGGTGTCTCCAGCCAGAGCAATTTGGTGTTGGGGCGAATGGCTGCTTCGTAGCCTGCGATATTCGCGGCGGCGACATAGGAAGTTTCGACGTTGTAGCGGCGCATGATGCGTTCATACATGCGATAGGTGCCGCCGTAGAGGTCGTCGCAGGAGACGATGTGGTCGCCCGCGCTGAGGAGGCTGAGGATGGCGGTTTCGGCGGCCATGCCGGAGGCGAAGGCGAGGGCGAATTGGCCATCTTCGAGGGCGGCGATACAGTTTTCCAAGGCGGTGCGAGTGGGATTATGTGAGCGCGAATATTCGTACCCTTTATGGTCGCCCAGGCCCGCCTGGGCATAGGTTGATGTTTGGAAGATGGGGGTCATGATCGCGCCGGTGGATGGGTCTGGTTCTTGCCCGGCGTGAATTGCTTTTGTGGCGAATTTCATAGAAGGTGCTCCTTTATAAGCTATAAGCTGCCTTTATCCAGAGAAATAAAGGCTATCATGAGTGATTGCAAACGACTTGTTGTATACATGCGACTATAGCACTTGTGCAGGAAAAGGGCAATCTATCGAGGGATGTACTACCTACCGTTCTGGTGGTTGGTCTGTCCAGGTAAATTGGTCATGAGGGGGCGTGTAGGTTGTCAAGGCGTCAAGGAGCTCGGTGGGGTTTTCGTTGGATAGTAAAAGATGGGTATACTTAGGTTGAATGAAGCCTTCCTGGGCGGCGTGCTGCACCAGAGCGAGCAAGGGGGCGAAGTAGTTGGCGACATTGAGTAGTCCAACAGGTTTGGCATGGAGGTGAAGCTGGGACCAGGTGGTAACTTCAAAGAGTTCATCGAAGGTGCCATAGCCGCCGGGGAGGGCGATGAAGCCATCGGAGAGGTCGGCCATGAGGGCTTTGCGTTCATGCATGCTCTCTACTTCGTGCAGAGCGGTCAGGTTTTTATGGGCGATTTCGCGCTGATAGAGGGAGTGGGGAATGATGCCGATGACTTCACCGCCCTCGGCTAGCACAGCGTCCGCTATGGCTCCCATCAGTCCGACGCTGGCACCGCCATAGACGAGTCCGAGGTTGCGAGCGACCAGTTCTTTGCCCAATGCTACCGCCGCTGCGCGGTATTCTGGGCGTACTCCACTACTTGAGCCTGAGAAAACACAGATACGATGCATGAGAATATCCTTTGCTTTACTATTTTTGGGCAATTTCTTTGTGCATGAATGATTCTACCACAACAACCTCCTTTTAAGATGCGGCAGACTAGAGTGGTTGTGGCGTTGTACAATGTCTATGCCTGTACGTGATATGCAGCTGGTTTGGCGGGGAATGGATGCCTGAACGGATGATTTGTGCGAAGGAGACAGTGCATGAATGTTGGGATCAGCATAGTGATTGCGGTTGGCGATGTGGTGGTAGTGGTGATGGTGTTGGTTATTGCCGGGAGATACTTGCGGAGACGTTCCTCTGTGGTGCGGAAGATTGGTGTGGGGGTGATATGTCTTGTGTTAGTGGGAGCGGCAATAGGGATATCGGTAATATATTGGCCGCGGCCTACGGCGGCCTATGGATTGAGTAGTGCGGATAGAGCGGCTTTGTTGAAAACGTATGGCGCGGTGACGAGCGGGAATCCTATGCTGTATGATTCTTTGCGGGCGCAGGATGAGAATCAGTGGGATACTGGTACGTGGCGTCATGGGGATAGCTGTAGTTTTCATGATGGGGCTTATCACATAAAATCGGTGGAGAAGTCATATTATTCGTGGTGTATCGCGGAGGTGCCCACTTTTCATAACTTTGCGTTTCAGGTGCGAATGAGGGTTGTCGAAGGGGATGGCGGTGGGCTGGTTTTTCGGTCGGAGGGGAAAAGTGGGAATTATTACTACTTTCATGTAGGGCAGGATGGCTCGTATGGTCTCGCGATTTTTGTGGCGAAGGGGCAGGAGACGGATGTGCTGACGGGAACCTCTGCCAGTGTTATCACTGGTGTGGGGGAGACGAATTTGTTGTGTGTGATTGTGCGGGGGAACGATATCGCGCTGTATGTGAACAGGCAACCGGTGGCAGAGTTTACGGATACCTCATATCAGCGTGGGCAGGTGGGTGTGGTGGCGGATGAGGATAACGATACAACGGATGTGGCATATAGCAACGCCCAGGTATGGGTGTTGTGAGATACTATATTACTAGATGTAGGACTAGATACAGGAACAAAATGATAAAGGCACTGATTTTTGATTTTGATGGATTGATTGTGGATACGGAGCTTTCGTCGTATCAAACGTGGCAAGACATTTACCGGGAATATGATAGCCATTTACCTTTCGAGACGTGGGCGACCTGTATTGGCGGGTCGGCGCACGCGTTTGATCCATGTGAATACTTGGAGGGGCTGATTGGGCGACCTGTGCAGCGCGAGGAGGTGCGTTTGCGTCGTCGGCAGCGCCATGTAGCGATCGTGGAGGCGCAACCGACGTTGCCAGGGGTGGAAGAGTATATTCTTAGCGCGAAGCGGCTTGGCTTAAAGGTGGGGGCGGCGTCCAGTTCGAGGCACGAGTGGGTGGATGGGCATCTTGCGCGACTGGGCTTGCTAGGCTCTTTTGATTGTATCAGATGCGCTGACGATGTGAAACAGACGAAGCCTGACCCGGAACTCTATCAGTCCGTGCTGGATGCGTTCGGTTTGCGGGGGCGTCAGGCTATTGCGTTAGAAGATTCGCCAAACGGAGTGACGGCGGCGCAACGGGCGGGCATTTTCTGCGTGGCGGTGCCGAATCCTGTGACCAGTCAGCTTTCGCTGGAACACGCGGATTTACGGCTGACATCGTTGGAAGAGATATCGTTGGAACAGTTGCTGACGAAGGTACAGAAGAGGATAAGTACTTGATTATCTCGGCCAGTTATAAAACGGACATTCCTACTTTTTATGGTGAGTGGTTTATGAACCGGCTGCACGCCGGATATTGTAAGATGGTTAATCCTTATGGTGGGCAAATCTATACGATTGATCTTACGCGTGATGGTGTCGATGGCTTCGTGTTCTGGACAAAGAATATTGGGCCGTTTGTGAAGTATTTGCCTGAATTACGGGAGCGTGGCTATCCCTTTATGGTGCAGCATAGCATTAACGGTTATCCTCATGAGTTGGAGTTTCGCGTTATTGATTATGCCCATACCTGTGAGTATATGCAGCGATTGGCGGGTGAGTATGGGTCGGAGGTAGCGGTGTGGCGATACGACCCGATAGTGTTCACGTCGCTGACGACATTGGATTGGCATCGGCGCAATTTTGCGACGTTGGCGAGGGCGTTAGAGGGAGCGACGAACGAGGTGGTTATCTCGTTTGCGCAGGTATATAGGAAAACACGGCGCAATATGGATTGGGCGGCGCGCGAGTTTGCTTTTGCCTGGGATGAACACGAGACGATTGTGCGCGAGCATGGACGCGAGTTGGCGGTGGAGCTGGCGCAGATTGTCCAGGCGTATGGGATGCAACTCAAGGTTTGTTCGCAGTCGGCTTTCCTGGTACCGGGTGTGGTGGTCGAGGCACGTTGCGTGGATGCTGACCGTTTAGAACGAATTTCGGATGCCTCGCTGGTAGGTAAGGTGAAATTACAGGGCAATCGTAAGGAGTGCGGCTGTTTTGCCTCAAGAGATATCGGGGCGTATGATACCTGTCCACATGGTTGTGTCTATTGCTATGCAGTGCAGCAGCGCGATGTAGCACTGTTGCGCTTTAAGCAGCATGATCCAGAGGGCGAATTTTTATTTCCGCCTTTGTTGAAGGACTGAGTTGGAGCCGAAGGATAGGCATTAAGTTAAGCAATGTAGTGCGGTCGCCTTGGTGGGGGACTTAATGCCTATGGGGCTGAGTTGGAGCCGAAGGATATTGGTTGGTCATGGGTGTCTTCTCTCTGTCGCATTGGTCTTTGACTTCTCTATCGTAGACATATTAAGCTTGCTGTGAGAAGAAACTGTTGTTAGCGTATGCCAGGGTATTAAATGGAGGCAAAAAATTATGGCATTAACGATGTACCATGTGGATGCTTTTACGGATAGGCCGTTCGCGGGAAATCCGGCGGCGGTGTGCCTATTGCCAGCGCAGAAGGATGATGGCTGGCTGCAAGCGGTGGCGCAAGAGATGAATCTGTCGGAGACGGCTTTCTTGCTGTGGGAGTCTGGTGATTTTAATTTACGCTGGTTTACACCGATGACTGAGGTTGATTTGTGCGGGCATGCGACGTTGGCTAGCGCACATATCTTGTGGGAAGAAGACTATTTACAACCGGATGAAGAAGCTCGTTTCCAGACGCGCAGTGGTTTGTTGACGGCGAAACAGCAGGGTGATTGGATAGAACTGAACTTTCCCGCGAAAGAAGAGGAGGAGGTGGAGGCACCGCCCTATTTGTTAGAGGCTTTAGGGGTACCAGCGCGGTATATAGGCAAGAATGTTTTTGATTATTTGGTGGAGGTGGACGCGGAGGAGGTGGTACGCGCTATGGAGCCGAATATTGCGCTATTGGCGAAGGTAGCGGCGCGAGGTGTGATGGTGACGAGTCGTGGGTCTACGGGGGAGTATGATTTTGTCTCGCGGTTTTTCGCGCCCCGGGTGGGTGTGAATGAGGACCCGGTGACTGGTTCGGCCCATTGCTGTTTGACGCCGTATTGGAGCAAGCGTTTGCATAAACGGGAGATGCTGGCATACCAGGCGTCGGCTCGTGGGGGAATATTGCGGGTACGCGTCGAAGGAGATCGTGTAGTACTAGGTGGGCAGGCGGTGACGGTGATGTATGGGGAGCTGCATGGGTGACAATGGAGTGTAACTTTTTAGCCAGCTGAGGCGTGTTTTAAAGAGCTTATGAATGAAAATAATGCTAAAAACTTCATTTTAAGGAGCTCATACATGTCAATAACTACACGATGGACTGTCATTGGAATTTTTGAAGAGCAGGACAAGGCAAAACATGCTTTAGGTGAACTACAGGAAGCAGGTTTTAGTAACGATCAGATCGGTTTTGTCTATCGAGATGGGGTGCCAGTGGTGAGTAGGGCAGATGTTGAAGCCGAGGAGAACGCGGGAGGATTCACGAGTGGTATTATTGGTGGAATATTGGGAGCAGCTGATGCTTTATTGACTCCGGTGCTGGGGCCATCTACGGCGAATACTATTCCAACGACGATGATGCCGGTGGCAGAGCAGACGATTGAGCGGCTGCAAACAGACGGTGAACACGATGCGCAGCATGAGCAAGTAGCTGTTGCTGAGCCGTTGGATGATGAAGGTACACAAGATACGGTGAAAATGAGGCGGTTAAGCCCGACACAAAATGGTGTGGGGGAGTCAGCAGGCAATGTGGATGCTGTAGATACTATGGGTGAAACGCCATTAGAGACACAAGAGGAGGCAGCTAATGACGCTGTAGCCGCTTCGGTGGGGACGCCAGTAGAAACACAAGAGGTAGTGCCTGAAGGAAGGCATGTGCGGGAAGAGGAGGCAACGGGGGCGTTTACTGGTGGCGTTGTAGGTGGTTTGCTGGGAGCGACGGTTGCGTTGCTCATTCCAGTGTTAGGACCAGCTTTCGCGGGAGGCATTCTGGTGACTGTTTTTAGTGCGGCACTGGGAGCGATGGCGGGTGGTTTTTTGGGGGCGTTTGCCGCGATAGGAGTGCCAGAGGAGCAGGCGCGACATTATGAAGAGGAATTCAAGGCGGGACGTACTATTGTGACGGTGAAGACGGAAGATCGACAGCAAGATGCGCTTGATATTTTCTATCGCAATGGGGTTCATTACGCAAACACTCACTCCGTGCTATAAATGTAACAGGTGTGCGTAAGTAGGTGAAGGTATCAGGACTTGTGAATTATTGCAGGAAGGTAATGATGGCTACCAGGGCGGAGAGGGGGGGGGGGGGGGGGGGGGGGGGGGGGGGGGGGTGGGGCGGGTTGGGGGTGGGGGGGGGGGGGG
>JBPCJY010000261.1:0-1739 GCA_051004815.1 Ktedonobacteraceae bacterium | reverse complement strand
GTCCTATCACGCCGGTGGTGGCAGCACCTTCGCGTAGTTATCTATAATTTCATCGCCCGCCGCCCCGCCCAGCTCATGCAGAAACGTTCGTCCAGATAGGTCTCTGATGATCTGACGGAATTCAACCTGAAATAGTTTGCATGTTTTCGCCCAAGTGATTCCCCTATGTGCTATTCCGCCTGACCAACCGCACTGGCCAACATCGATCAACGCCCCCAAGCCGGCTTCTCGGCAGCGGTCTTCATGAAGTGCGATTATCTAGTGCACTGCGGGCCGTGAGCGCACCAGCGTCCTGTGCCTTCGCAGCAACACAACCAATACGCGGCGCAGGTACATAGCCAGCAGAGGCATCGCGATTCCCGCCACCAGCCCCCAAACAATCAGCGCGTGCCACTCCCATTGCCAGATCTCGTGAAACAGTCGCAAGGGATGATGGCTCAGGTGCTCCAGCTGCTTGCGGTCCATCGGCAGCTTGCGCGTGTGAAACAGATGCACGCCCAGGTCGATGAACGGAATGAACAGCAGCAGGTGCAACGGCGCCACCACATGTGTGCCGATCACCGATGCCAACTTGCTTAGACCAAAGACCCACGCCACCAGCACCACTAGCAGCGTCGTCAGGCCTACAGACGGATTGATCCCCAGGACCATTCCCAGGGCAAGGCTCCACGCTAGCCGTCGCGGCGTTACGCCGCCACGCAGCGCGCGCAGCAGCGGCCGCAGCACATGGCAGCGAAACCCCTCGCGGATGAATTCGGGCACGAGCACACAAGGTTCGACGCCGTCCAACACCATATGCACCATATGGTATGCGGGAAAAGAAGATTAAAACGTTGCCACACCGTCACTCAGCCGTCTGCTGATTGCCTGGTGGATTCGAGGATAAGCATCATAGTTCGCCTCTATTTGGAGGACACCCCTGCTTGGATGGCGGCACTATTGCTATCGTAGGTCTTGTAGGGTTTAGGTTCATGTCTTGTGCGCCGCGCTGACGGCTAAGAACGAAAGCGCGCACAATTGCCAGACCCGTCGGGTCATTGGCAGCGATCGGATGTTTCTCTATGTTGACATGCGCTCCGAACCACTACCGACGCCTTACAAAAAAGACTATTAGTAGGACGATCACGATAAGCCCTAGACTTCCCGGCCAAACGAACCAGCCTCCGCCACTCGAGTACCCCGCTACCAGGCATCCAGATAATCCTATGGTTGCAAAGCATGCGGCAGGTAGGATCATCAGCTTCGCGAACAAGCTGAAGTTAGAGAGCTTTCTTTGACGATTTCGCACCTTCGTTCCTCCACTATCGGTCAAGACTAAACAACGTTCTTGACCTCAGAAACCAGCGACCCGACGGGGTTGGTGACAGTCTTTCTTGCTATTGAAACCATGGATTCGCCACGCCGGTACATCAGATAGGCCGCTACAAAGCCCGATATTACTGTGGCGTACAAAACTACTTTGCTTAACCAACTGCGCGCTTCGACCCGTTCCTCTGCCGCCATATGCCCCCCTTGGAGTGTCACAGACTTCTATGATGCAAAATAGTCGGATCGAAGACTGTCGCCGTGCTTGCGCGTACCCTTGCGCAATGCTTGACTATCTTATCCCCGATCCGGCACCCCAGCATAACGCGAGAGCATGTCGAGGCGTTGAGCGAGGTATACGGCGGGGAATCCATGACGAGCTCGCGTAGAGAGATGACCTGCTTCTCCCTACGTGCTGCGGCGGAACGCAGAAG
>JBPCJY010000260.1:0-39684 GCA_051004815.1 Ktedonobacteraceae bacterium | reverse complement strand
ATTGCCCCTGTTGCCTCCTGGTGATTGATCGTGATCTGAATGCTGCCATAAACATCACAGCGGTGGGATTACACCGCGTGGGTTTGCCCCAAGAAGCCCCTGCATTTATGCATGGGGAGTAATCACTACAGCAAAGAATCTGTTGTGTGGTAGCGTTTTTGCTGCCACACAACAGTAATGGGTGAGTCGCCCTCGACGACTTGAGATTAAGATGCTACCAATGCTAAACGGGCTATTGCTTGCTCAATACGGGCCATGCTGCGCTCGCGACCGAGCACTTCCATCATTTCAAACAACGGTGGCGTGGCAGCACGTCCACTGACGGCAACACGAATAGTGCCAAACAGTTGCCCTGGTTTGAGGCCAAGGGTAGCGGCCAGTTCGCGCATGGCTGGTTCCACGATGCTATGCTCCCAGGATGACAGGCTATTGAGCAGGTCACGAGCCTGTACCAAAGCAGCGTGCGTGCGCGGCGCATCCATGCCCTTTTGCATGAGCATAGGCGTCTCATAGCCGAGTTCATCGCTATAGAAAAACGCCACAACATGCGCGGCCTCGCCCAGCGTCTTTAACCGCTCGTGCTCCAGGCGTAACACCCTCGTGGTGTACTCCCGCTCTAATGGACGCTGTATGCTGTCCGGCAGACCACCTGCGGCCTCTGGTCGCTCCATAAAGGGGAGCGTTCGACTGACCAACTCCTCTAACGGCAACTGGCGAATGTAATAGCCGTTCATCCACAGTAGTTTATCAGGGTCATAGATGCCACCAGAAAGCCCCACGCGCTCTAACGTGAAGCTCTTGATAAGCTCCTCCTGTGTGAATATCTCGGTCTTATCGTCATAAGACCAACCAAGCAGTGCCAGGAAGTTAAACACCGCCTCCGGCAGATATCCTTGCTGCTGGAAATCACCCCATGCAGGCGCACCACGCCGTTTGCTGAGCTTCTTCTTATCCTTGCCCAGAATGTTTGGGACATGGTAAATGAGCGGCTCCTCCCAGCCCAGGGCCTTGTAAATTTGTACATGGCGGGGTGCGCTGGAAATCCACTCTTCACCGCGCAAGACATGCGTGATTTCCATCATATGGTCATCCACGATATGCGCGAGATGATAGGTAGGCAAGCCGTCCGTCTTGAGCAAGACGGTATCATCAATATCGCTATTCTTAAAGGTCACTGTACCACGCAGACCATCACGCACAACAGTTTCGCCCTCCACAGGCATCGCAAAACGTACTATCCATGTCTGTCCAGCAGCCTCGTTGGCGGCTCGCTCCTCGTCGGTCAGATAGCGACAATGGCGATCATAGCGCGGAGGCAGCTTCCGCGCCTCCTGCTCTTTGCGCATCTTGTCCAATCGCTCAGGTGTGCAATAGCAACGATAAGCGTGACCGGAGGCGATCAGTTGATGGGCATACTGCTGATAAAGAGCTTTGCGCTCAGTCTGATAGTAGGGGCCAAAGGGACCACCATACAACGGCCCCTCGTCAATATCCATCCCCAGCCAATGGAGACCCTTGATGAGGTTATCAACCGCGCCTTCCACGGTTCGTGCAACGTCAGTATCTTCAATGCGCAGGATAAACTGTCCTCCGCAGTGGCGTGCATAGAGCCAGCTAAACAGGGCGGTACGAAAGCCGCCAATATGCTGAAAGCCGGTAGGACTGGGAGCATAGCGCAGGCGCACTGTCTTACCCCACGGCATTGCCTGCTCCTCCTTTGGATGCTGCTCAAGCTGTGTCATAAAAACAACCCTTCTCTTCGTCAACATGAAATGTATGGCCTTATTCTAACATAGCACGCCAACGATGTGTACCAACGATACTGCCATGGGTGTACGAATCGTTTGTAGGGCGCGATTTATCGCCGCCACCGCCGATTTTGCTCATGAACGAATGACCATGGACAGCAGTGTAGGGCGCGATTGATCGCCGCCACCGCCGATTGATCGGCCCGTCTCTTAACGCAATTCATTCATATACCCTGCTATCCTGTTACCCCCATCCATAAAAACGGATATAATGCAACCAGTAATCATCGAACCAAAAGAAAACAAGAGGATACTCCATGCTTTCATCATCCTTAACGCGCCTATTGCCTGATAGCGCAACTTTTCCCAACGATGTTCTTCATATAGCCAATCACTCTATACCCGTGTTGGCAAAACAATATAGAACACCTCTCTATATTTTTGATCGCTTGACGATTATTAACGCTTGTAAGAGCTATCAGCAAGCGTTTCAGCGATACTATACAGCTTCTGAAACACAGATACTCTATGCTTCCAAAGCGTATCTTGCACCACCGATCGCACGGTTACTGGCCGAGCAAGGGATAGGATTGGATATCGTCTCAGGAGGTGAGTTGCAGGTTGCCAGGCGGGCAGATTTTCCGCTACAACACGTTTCGTTTCATGGCAACAACAAATCTGTCGATGAGCTGCGTATGGCATTGGACATGGGTGTAGGACGCATCGTACTGGATAATTGGAGCGAGTTGGAGAGTCTGACTCGCATGGCTAGCCAACGGGGACAGCAACCGGGCGTGTTAATACGTGTGGCACCAGACGTGCATACAGATACCCATCGCTATCTACAAACTGGCCACGCGGCGTCGAAATTTGGCTTTCCCTTGGGCAATGGGGAGGCGAAAGCTGCCGCGTTGCGTATTATCGGTGAAGGGAAATTGCACTTGTTGGGTCTGCATGCTCATAGCGGCACAATGTTGCGCGAGGTACGCCCTTACCAGGAGAGTCTAGAGCGGTTACTCATGCTCGCGGGCGAAGTCTATGCTGAAACACAATGGTGGCCAGAAGAGATCAGCCCCGGTGGCGGCTGGGCGATTGATACACCTGAGTACGGAGCTACTCAAGGTGTTGAGGTGTTGGCCCAGGCATTACAAATAAGCATGGAGCGCGGCTTACTGGCTATTGGCAGCAACCTGCCCGCTCCAAGGTTGATTATCGAGCCGGGACGCTCCATCATTGCTCGCGCTGGCATGGCGATCTATCGCGTGGGAGTACGCAAACCTACGCCGGGCGGTGTTACCTATCTATTCGTAGATGGTGGTATGGCAGACAATATTCGGCCTGCCCTCTACGGTGCCCTCTATACCGCATTCTCGGTGGAGCAAGCCCACGCTTCGCTGGTAGAAGATGTGTGTATTGCGGGCAGGTATTGCGAGTCGGGAGATATACTCATCGAACATGTCATGGTACCTTCTATGCACGAGGGAGACCTGTTGGCTTTACCCACTGCTGGAGCCTACTGCTTACCGTTGTCAAGCAATTACAACCTTGTGCCGCGTCCAGCCGTAGTACTGGTGGACGAGAACCATGTACAGCTCATGGAGCGGCGCGAAACCTACGAAGACCTATTATCGCGCTACCCGCATGAAGCATAGATTTGGCCACTTTCTTCTCTGTCTTAAATAGAGTAAACTGTAGAGAGAAAAGTCTTGGTATAAATTGGACATGTACTGTTTTTGACACAGAAAGCAGTTAAAAAGATGAAATGGCAGCAACCGCAAGATAATTCGTACGGCAATATGGACGAACACAACGCACCAACCGAACCAATGATGCCAATTTACCCATCGCCCTCTGCCTTCACCGTACCCAATGACGCACCAACCGTTGATGGCCAGGGAATTCCAATGCCCATACCGCACGAACGCCCTTTCCCATACCAGGATATGCAGCAAAATGTTGCCCCTGCCCCTTTCGTTGTACCAGCTGCACCTGTCTACCCTGTGTTGCCACCAGCACTTAAAAACGCGAAAAAGGGAAAACGACCCGCTGGCGGAGCCGTTCCCGCTTACCCCGTCCAACCAGCAGATGCCAATAAACCTGCCTCGCAAACACAGCATAGACCAAGTGCGTTTCCAGCGTTGGTGGGCCTGTTCTTTGTCCTGGTGCAACTGTTATTGCTCGTACGCTTTGTGTTGAGGTTATTGAATCTTTCAGGCAACGTGCCATGGACCGGTATCATTTATGCCATCAGTGGCATATTTGTGCTGCCTTTTCGTCTGCTTTTAGCAAATATAAACTTCCCCATTCCTAATACCTTGGAAATTTATACCTTGATAGCGATCCTCGTCTATGGCTTGCTGTCACGTCTCATCGTACGCTTGCTGAAAGCAATACTTCGCTAGTGGTAATCTACTCAGTTTCCGCGAAAAGGCGTTGGAAGTCACCATTAAAAACTTTGAGAAAGAGATGCATATCCAATACGTCGTCAGTCGTAACAGGCGTGCAAGGTAACGGTGTTTCCGGCAAGTCAGGGAAAACTTGCCTCGGTTCCTCTGGCATAGGTGTTGTAGGCGGTTTAGAAAGACGGTAACTCGTTACGCGTTGACGTCCCTGTAATTGTGGCGGAAACTTAACAACGTAGGTGTCTTTCTGCGTGCAGTCTAAGCAACTAATCATCACCATCCATACTTCGCTGCGACGAGCCAGCACCATGACATTATCTGGCTCGTAGGGGCGACCACAGTGCAGACAGTGCTGCTCCATAAACAGTCTTCGTATAATACGCTCCTGCCCATCCATCTACTTACTCTTTCCCAAACTCGTCCAACACATCCAGGCTATTGATAAAGTCGCGGTATGCATCCAGATTGTCTTGGTCTGACTCTTTTCTATCTTTGCGCTGTTCGGCCTTTGAGAGCGATTGCTCATCATTATTTTCCAAGGCAACGCCTGCTCGCTCAAGAACACTGTCTTCAACGAAAATAGGTGTCTTTGCACGAACTGCCAGCGCGATAGCATCGCTAGGCCGGGAGTCAACTTCAACGTGCCGACCTGCGACATCTAACACGAGTCGTGCATAGAAGATGTCTTCAATCAGGTCAGAAATGACAATACTTACAATTTTTGCACCCAAATCCCCTATCACATTTTTCAGCAAGTCATGTGTTAATGGGCGCGGCGAGGTCGTACCTTGAAGTTCAACAGCAATTGCATAGGCCTCCGCGTGCGCTATCCAGATAAATAGATAGCGTTCTTGCTTTGTAGCTTTCAAGATGACCACTCGCTGCTGCGTGGCCAGGTTTATTCGCACGCTTTCAACTGTCATCTCAACCATAAAATGAACTCCCTCTTGTATCGCTGGGGTCCGTCGTGTTCCTGACGCCTTTTCGTGAACGTAATTATCCATATCTTCAGGATGGTGTGTTACCCCTGAACGTTCTCGCACACTCTCCTCAACAAAAACTGGTGCTTTCGCATGGCCAGTGTCAAGTTAATCACATATTTAATGTCTCCATTGTACACTTATCCAAAGGTCTGGCGCAAATAAGCAGTCGGTCTTTCAACATGGTTATTAGCGCATGGATAGCAGAAAGTGCCTTCATATTCCGCTTCCCATTCGAGTATAGCAAAACGCGCCCATTATTCCAAGTCCCTAAAGGGAGGAAATTCCCACCTGAAAAAATATTCGGAAAATTCGTTCAATAAAATGCTTGAAATGTGTGACTTGATATGCTATTATTAAGTTGAATAACCGTTCTACTTTTGGGTAGTGTGGAAAAAATCAATAGCCTATTTCAGAAAGGCGGATACAAGCTCTATGTCATCAGAACAAGCAAGCGACATACAACGCAGAATGTATGCATTCATAGCCAGTTATATGAAGAAGGAGGGCATGCCTCCTACCAATCGTGAGATTGGACATGAGTTGCAGATTGCCAGTACAGGACATGTGGACTATCATCTCACTATGCTGGAGAAAAAAGGGATGATTTCGCGTCAGCCGAAAAAGAGTCGTGGGATCAAGCTCATGAAGCCGTCCACAGGCATCCTTGTAATGGGCTCTATCGCCGCTGGTCAACCCCTGGAAATTGCCTCCGACCCCGATCAAATGATTGATGTGGGACGTGAGATGGAACACGACAACACCTATGCCTTGATCGTTAAAGGCCGCTCAATGATCGAAGATCATATCTGCGATGGTGATTATGTCGTCATCAAACCACAAAATACCTGCAATAACGGTGATATTGTCGTCGCTGTCCATTTTCAGCAAGGCAGCAGTGGTAGCGCGACACTCAAACGTTTCTTCCAGGAGAAGGAGCACAATCGCATTCGCTTGCAACCCGCGAACTCGGAGCTTGAACCCATCATCATTCCCAAAAGTGAGTGGGACGAGGAATGGCATGTGCAGGGAAAAGTCGTCGCGATATTCCGCCAATGCAATGCCGCATAGTATCCGCCTCATTAATACTATAAAGTACTAATTTGGTTGGGTGAGTGTCTTCTTTTCAGGCATCCACCCAACCAAATTACTGGGACTCCATGTGCTATTTCGTGGTACTTCTGCTTTTACTTCTCTTATCCTCTTGTACTCTTTACTCAATTGTGGTATAGTCAAGCTAAGGAACGTTCGTTTGCTCAAAACTGGTTTAAATTTGATGCCTTGATGTTGTGGGGCACAGAAAGGAAAGCACTCATATGAGAGCTGCCGCTGTGGCGTTGGTGTTGATAGTTGGTGCTGCAGTTGTCCTCTGGTACGGTAACACGTTAAATTCATGGGTTCTCGGTGGATTGATTGGTGGGTTGGCGGCTTTGCTTCTCAGCATTCCCATTTCCCTGACCTTATTCTCCTATCTCGCACGTCGCCATGAAGAGCAACTTCAGGCCGAAGAACAAGAGGAAATAGCTGCTGTTCAAGAAGAAGCTTATGACTATATTCAAGCTCCCTCTGAGGTATATGAGGCCGATGCTTACTTACTGAATCCTCCCGTAGAAAGATTAGCAAGAGAGCAACGTACCCCTAATCGCAGTCTTCCCGCGCCTTCTGTGCCACGTCTACCAGGCGCCCAACAGCACCAGTCGCAACTGTCAATGGAAAGACAGCAGTATCGTCAGCGTGCAAACGACTATCCATCTGAACCTGTACGGCAACAAAGACCAGCAGCTGTAGAGCAAGGGAGAGGCAATCCAGATCAAATGCGACGCCCTATGCCTGCTAAACCAGTACGTTATCCAGGTTTTCCCGGCTATCAAACAAGTACACAGCGTAGTTATCATCAGACAGCCGCTTTGCGAGCTGCCCGGCTAGAGGCGGCACAGCAACAGGATGGCGATACTGATGGCTTGCCCACCCACTCTAAGCGCGTACCAGCTGTGCGGCCTAATCAAAGTGTTGCCAAATTGCCACGAACTTCACGTCAGCTACAGACTCCGCAGCAGACTCCCAACCATTATCGCCCAAAACGCACAGTGGAAGGTACCTCCTTACCGCCAGGAAGTAATCGTGCCTTACCCCGTCCAGGTGAAAGCAGCAATAACCAGACAACAGGGAACATCAACCTCCGTCGGCAAGAACCTCAGACAGATAAAATTGATGCAGGGTATCCTCAAAATCCACGAACAGATCAAATACGTCGCTCACCACAAACGGGCCAGACCACTCGTAATCCGCAGGTGGAAGCGCAGCGGCGCAACCCCGATATCATCACTGGTAGTCTTAACACCCCTTTGGTGCGACGCGCCCCCTATATGTATGAAGATGACCCGCTCCGCCAGGAATTGGCACAGCAAATAGACACTACAGGCATGCGTCGCCGCTCTTCCCAGTCATTGGATTATGAGAACGAAGAATAGTGTTTGCATAGTACTAAAAAGCTGCAAGAGCTAGCCCCTTCGCGTAAACTATGCTAAGATAGGTCAAAAGCGTTGGATTGCGAAGGAGGCAAACTTTTTGTTAGCTCATTTAACTGATGCATTGACTTTACTTATAACAAATCTCTATGTATCGACTGGCTTGATAGGTATCATACTAGCTATGGCCATCGAAAGTTGTTGTATTCCGCTCCCCAGTGAAATTGTCATGCCGCTTGCCGGTGTTATGCTCGTAAGTGGAAAACTACTCCCCGGCACAAATTCCCTGGTAGGCCTTGCATTAATTGCTCTTGCCGGTGCCATTGGTTGCTTGATCGGTTCAATCGCTGCTTACGGCATTGGCTATGGCGGTGGACGTCCTTTGATGTTGAGGTATGGTCGCTACCTGTTGATCTCCCAGCACGATGCTGATAAAGCCGACCATTTCTTCCAAAAATGGGGTAGCGCAACCGCCTTCTTCTCGCGCCTTTTACCGGTGGTACGTACCTACATCTCGCTCCCTGCTGGTATCGCAAAGATGCCCTTTGTTAAATTCTGCATCTATACCGTACTTGGCTCTTTCCTGTGGAGTCTTCTGCTCGCGTATGTTGGCACCATCATTGGTGGTAATCTGGCAAAATTGAGCACAATATTCCATAGCTTTGACGTTGTGATCCTCGTTGTCTTGGTAGTACTGGTTGCCCTGTACATCTGGCGGCATATACGCAATGACCGTAAAGCGCGTGAAGCTCTTGCCACGAGCCAGGCGGTAGCTATGCAATCTCCTCCACCACAACCGGGCTGGGGACAGCAACAGCAACCACCACAATATCAGCAGCAGGGGCAGCCTCAACCCCCCCAGCAACAGAACTGGAACCAACAGCCTGCTCAGCAATCGGGCTGGAACCAGCCACCGCAGCAGTTTCAACCCCCCGCTTCACAGCCCGGTTGGAATCAGCCGTCGCAAACACCACCACCACAGTTGCAACCGCCACAATCACCTGGCTGGAATGCATCACCACAGCCGCCACAACAAGGTTGGGGCCAACAGCCCTCGGCATGGCCCCCCCAAAATGGTGACAACGACCGTACAGTACGCCGTAGCTAGCGTTCTGTTGGTCTTCAAGTGGCAAGCAGGGTGCAGTCAAGGGGCGGTCGCCCCTTGACTGCACCCTGTCCGGGGGACAGGTAATAACAGGGAATGGGGCTGCGCCCCAGTCCTCCCTCTCTTTCCCGCCGCCGTAGGCGGCAGTTTAAGAGAACCACAAAAAATCCTTAGTTTGTCACGATTTTATCTGGACGTAGCACAACAAGTACACGGCTTGGATCATTCGCCACTGCTTGTACGCCCTGCTCAACTTTCTCTGCTGGCACATATTTCTTGATCACCAGACGTACAAGTTCAGCAAAATCGTGCTCAATGATTTCCGCTCGCCCATAGGCCACCACATACTTGTGGCTGGCAAAATCATCGACCATCAGTGAGATAGATGGGTCTCGCTTGATGTTTGGATACTTGGCGCGATCTTTCGTCGTCGAAAAATAAAACGATGTGCCATCCCAGGCATACCAGACGGTCGTGAGCTGAGGTCCCCCAACGGCCCGGTTGATACCCACAATGGCATTGTTTGGTTTTGAAAGTAGTGTGTGCATCTCTTCAGATGTCATAGGTGTGGATGCTCCATTTCATGAAAGATTAATACGGGCTTGCATCCCCTACATCATGACAGAAGGTTCACATCCCGCTTGTACAAAGTATATCATAGCAGGCGGTGACGTAAGACCTATGACGATCTTTTTCTTTGCTGCTGGAAAACCCGGTATATTACAGCTTCAAATTCTCGCTAACCCTAACCTCTACTGCCGGTTTCCTGATTGGCTGACGAAATCGCTCTCCTAGCCTCATCCATGGTTTTTCCACCAACATGAACATGAGAAAGGAGAAAGGAACAACGATAAGTGCTACCCATCCCCAATACATGCCAAACACGACAGCGATATTCCACCCTTTTAAATGTTTACCTACATAGTTCAGGAAAATCAGGATCAACGGCAAGTGCCACATATACATACTATAAGAGATCAAGCCAATCGAGCGCAGAGGAGCCCATGCAAAAGGCCGTTGTACCTTCATTGGCCAGTAGAGAATGGCTGTAACGCACAAGCCAAAACCTATTGCCAGACAAAGTTCACTCAACCAATCAAAGTAATTCAACCAGTATCCTGACCTCGCAAGCTTGTTCAAAAATGGCCAAGTATTATAGGCGATATTGTCGAAATGCCAGAGAGCTAAAAATACAAGGACGATGATGCCGATCTGCCAGAGCCAATGGCTGAGCCGACGCATCATAATATTACATGCATGATCGGCAGCATGATTTTGCGTGTAAACGTAGCAGACGCTGATCCCCATGCCGATTGCGAAATCCTCAAGGTATTTTCCAGAGGTTCCGTAGGTAAAGAACAAGACTGTATTTAGTACTGAACGAGGCACCAAAAACGACCTTGCAGGATAGGTGGCAAAATACATTCCCCAATAGCGCGTGAACAATCCCCAACCAATTAAACCGGCAAGGCAGAAGACCAAACTCCATAATCGCAACTTTACTGGCCCTCGTTTCACAACCCAGCTTATTGCCAGGGCAATGAGAGGCAAGATCAGGTAATACTGCCATTCAACAGCCAGCGTCCAGAACGGCCCATTCAGTTGGTGGTTCGTTCGATAGGTCGAGTCCATGAAAAAAGTGAGAAATAGTGCCAGTTCATGCCAATGAATACGTTGCAAGTATTGTTGTTGGGAAAGTAAAATGATGACGAACAAGCACACATAATAGGCAGGAATGATGCGGAATGAGCGACGCAGGTAAAAGAGCTTGGCTGATGGCCAGCTACTTTCGGCCAGAAGTGCTTTAGCATAAGGACGAAAGAGCAAGAAGCCAGAAAGCACAAAGAAGAGTGTCACCCCCGATGCACCTGCTAATGCAACCGTGCTGAAGAGAGGATGCGCTGACGCATTAGGTGCCCAAATATTGGTGCGAGCGGTTAAAAGGCTTATATGATAAAAGACGACTAAAAGACAGGCAATCGCACGAACTCCGTCAAGCACCGCTATGGAATTCTTGGGCTTTGTGTCTTCCAGTTGATACGAGAACCACTGTCCTATGCGCTGTAGCCTGCTTTGCAACCAAAAATAAAGCTGCTGCATTGACATTAGGAAGATATTCAATATTCTGTAAGCTCCTTGAGGAGGAATGCATCACTCCACCGATCACAACTGTATCCTTACTATCCTCAACGAAGGATACCCTTTACAGGGTACAAGATAGCCTAATAATATGCAAAAGTTGATAGCGATGAAGCAACTCCTGGTAGCAGGAGAAGCCGTTTCTCGTCTAAATTGCGCCAATTGATTGGCTGCATAAGCTATAAATGATGTTTATTACGGCGGCGTTTATACTTCCGCTCACGTATGGGAGAAGCGATACTTATTTGTTCCTGTCCCTGTACTTTACGATTACCCCAACGGTACTTAATCACATCAATAGCAACCTCTATAAGGACCGCAAAAAGCTCTCCCATAACTTTTAACCTTCATATGGCTGGCATTTATAACAAAGTGCTATTTTTATATAACATATTGCTATTAGACTTGTCAAGGGGTAGGTTTCAGACAAATACCCTTGTTATGTGTCGGGGAATACCGCTTTAACTCGAAATACGATTAAAGGTCGGTAGCGATTGGCAAGATTAAGTTCTTGCCTTTACTAGCTTTCGTTGACGATACTTTAAACCTCATTACATGCCCAAGTTGTTTAAAAGAGCACTGATAGAAGCGGGCGTTCCTCATATGCATTTCCATGATCTAAGACATAGTGCAGCAACTATCTTGTTAAGTATGAAAGTTCATCCAAAGGTAGTGCAAGAGGTTTTAGGTCACAGTACTATCACTATGACACTAGATACCTATTCCCATGTGCTTCCTTCTATGCAAAAGGATGCTACTGATGAGTGGGACAACGAATTTAGACGAGGTGTGTAAGTAAACTATGTAGTTGTGATAAAAAAGAGTTTCTGTTACACTGAGTGAACAAATTGCACCACTATAGTGTATCAGAAACTCGGGGAGACTTATCGTGGAAGAGACGGATGTTCTTATGCAATGTGGATATTGCCGTAATAAATCTAAGTTGATAATAAGAGCTAGCTATGTTCAGGAACTCGAAGATAAATATGGAGAAGCCTATGTAACTATTTGGCGGATTTTAGAATGTCGAGTATGCTCTACACTAAACCTGGGTATGGTTTACTTTGACCCTGGTTATCATAAAGGTGATGATGAAGGAGAAACAATAGTTTATCCTGCTCCTCGATATGCTCCTCAAAAGGAAAAACGTTCACAGTCAATTCCACTACAAGTTAATAAGGCGTATGATACGGCCTTAGAAGTAGAAGATGAGCCAAATGCTTTTGCTGTTCTTATTGGAAGGACTTTAGAGACAGTGTGCAAGCATGAAAACGCTAAAGGTAAAGTACTAGCCGAAAAGTTAAAATATCTCGCCGATACCAATCGTATACCGCCAACTTTAGCTTTAATGGCTCATCAATTGAGAGAGCTTCGCAATCTAGGTGCCCATAGCGATGATGATGAAGTACAAAACACTGATGTACCAGTAATAAAAGGTTTCGTTGAAGCCATTTTAGAGTACTTATATGTAGCACCAGATAAAATTAAAAAACTGCAAGATAGACTTGATGGGAAATCCGAGGAGCTTGACTGGTAATTGGTTGCTACACGGTTGCTACATTTAGCAAAAAGGGAAGAGATTGTGAGGAAGAGAGGATTTTATAAAAGTGGGTGGGAAGAGCGTTTACACGTTTTCTTCCCATCTCTGAGTGGTGGAGATGGGGGAGAGTTGAACTCCCCGTCCAAACAAACCTATCGGAGAATGTACTACAGGCTTAGCCGATGTTTTTTCTTTGTGCTTTGGCCTCCCATCGACCGGATGCCTTAGCACTGGCCCTCTGGTCTTAAATGACGACTAGAAGACAGTCCTCGTCATAGCATCTCGCGTTTTTGACGCCCATACCCGGCCCCACGAGAAAAAGCCGGATGGACGACGCATCACTGGTTATTAGGCAGCGAGAGCGTAAGCAGGTGCCTGTTTGGCATCTAATTTTTTGTCGGTTGTTTAACGAGAGTGCGTACCGACACCTCGGCCTGCAATTCAACAATCTGTTCGCCTGTCGAAACCCGACATCCCCTTGGCGAATACATTGCACCAGAAAATCAATCTAAGTTGCTTTCCTGGATGCACAGTCATTATACCATATCCCTATCAATAAGGGAAGCTATTTTTCTGACTCTAATCTCTTGATAAACCGCTCCAAATTTACAATGAAACGTTCGTGCTGGCCATCGCCAATCTTCCGGTGTTCGTCATATGCCTCAACGTTAAATACCAGGCGGCGACCATCGATCTCCACCAGCTCGGCAATGGCACGTACCTGCTGACCAAGTGGTGTGGCACCGAGATGGCGCACATTGACCACGGTTCCTACCGTCACATGCCCTGCATCTAAGCCCTTCGCTACCGCAGCCCAGGCCGCATTTTCCATCAGCGCGATCATCATTGGCGTCCCAAATACATCGACGCCACCCGCGCCAACGGAAGAGGCGGTGTTGTCATGCGAAACCAGCGTGCTGGCCTCACCCTTCATCCCTAATGTAAGTTCCATCCAGAACCCCTTTCTTACAAGAACATCGGTTTTTTGTAACTATACAACAAAGGAATGTTCGTTGCTCATCCGAGCGTGATATCATGGGAGTGGTAATTGCCACTATTTTTGTTTTGTCACCGTTCTTGTAAGGAAGAGGTAAGAGTATCGCATGAGCCAAATGAGCCAGCATGTAGAACGGGTTGCCCATCGTGGTGGTTCACATCTTGCACCACAAAATACACTCGCCGCATTTCGCAATGCACTGACATTGCCGGTCGATGCCATCGAACTTGATGTGCATCTCAGTCGTGATGGCCAGCCTATCGTCTTTCACGACTACACTGTCGATAAACTAACGAATGGCCGTGGCAACATCCTTGACCTGGATTTTGCCTACTTGCGCAGCCTCAATGCTGCCGCGCATTTCCCCGGCGGATGGCCTGAGCCACAACAGATACCCACGCTGCGTGAAGTACTTGAGCTTGCTAAAGGGCATGTCCGCATCTATATTGAGATCAAACCCAGCAACCGCTATGGTATATATGGCTCTTATCCCCATATGGCGGAAACCGTCCTGGCAGAACTACGTGCTACAGATATGGTAGACCACGTCCTGGTCATGTCGTTTGATTGGACAGTATTGCCACAGATCAAAGCATTGGAACCTGCCCTGCAAACGGGCGCACTGGTCTCCGATCACGAGTGGAATGTTCGTGCCGCTCATGCACTAGAAAATCTTAGCTCGCAAGTAACGGCCCTGGGCTGCCAATGGATCAATATGGACGCCACACTCTTTACAGCGGAAATGCCGCCAGTGTTTCACAAGCATAACTTTAAATTGGGACTTTGGACAGTGAATTCAGTTCATGACATGCAGCGTTTCGCGGAAGCCGGGGCCGATTCTTTGACAAGTGACCGACCAGATTTGTTCGCGCAGCTTTCATTATAATACTGCTAAGCCTTGCGCGGTTCATACAATCTACCTACTTTTGCTGAATGCGTGTCTCTTTTTGCTCTTTATACGTTGTATTACTAAGGAAGGGGCGTTCAGAGGTGGTTATGTGGCAGTGGTACTATTTTCAACTGCTCACCAATGGCGGTATGCTATAATTGGCGGCAAGCGAAGACAATAGAGAGGCAGTGGATCGCAAATAATTCTCACCCAGCGCGTCCCATGGAGATTATAGAAAATGCAACAGACGAAAATATCACCGGACATTACCCTTGATCAAGAGGCGTTGGAGTCCGCATCCGCGGAAAAAGCGGTGGCAATATCCTTCGTTGTCCCGGTAATGAATGAGCAGCAGAGCATAGCAATCTTATTTGAAAAATTATCGGCCCAATTAGACAGCCTTGGACAGACCTACGAAGTGATCTTTGTTGATGATGGCAGCACCGACAATACGTTCAAAGAATTAACAAAGCTCCACGATGAATATCCTGAAACTGTGCGCGTGATTCGCTTCCGCCGCAATTTTGGCAAGACACCAGCCCTGGTAGCTGGCTTTAGCCGTTGTCGTGGAGAGGTTATCTTCACGATGGATGGCGATTTACAGGACGATCCGCAGGAGATTCCGAACTTCCTGGCCAAGTTGGATGAGGGCTATGACCTCGTTTCGGGCTGGAAATACCCGCGTCTTGACCCCATCACCAAAACATTCCCTTCCCGCATCTTCAATAAGCTTGTCAGTACGTTGACAGGCGTCCACCTGCATGATATCAACAATGGCTTCAAAGCGTATCGACGTGAAGTGATTGAGGATACGCATTTCAAGCTCTATGGCGAGTTTCACCGCTTTGTGCCGGTCATGGCCCAGTGGCGTGGCTTCCGCGTCACAGAGATCAAAGTACAGCACCACCCGCGCCAATTTGGCGTCTCCAAGTTTGGCGCGAAGCGATTTGCACGCGGCTTGATTGATTTGCTCAACGTCCTGTTTCTCACGACGTTCGTGCGTACTCCCCTGCGCCTCTTTGGTCCGTTGGGCTTCTGGACATTTTTTGCCGGTATACTGATCGATGCCTATGTAGTGATCCGCAGTTACTTTTTTAACTATGGGCCAATTCACAATCAACCATTGCTCTTTGTAGGTATCATCCTGATGTTCTTTGGCGTACAGTTTATTCTGACTGGCTTGCAGAGCGAAATGATTCGTCACTATGCCTTCCAGTCCAATGAAGAGTATAGTATCAGGCAGGAACTGAAATAATGCACAATCCTGCACTGAAAAAAATCGGCAAGCGTGTATTACAGATTGGCTTGCCTATAGCGATTGCCATTTTCTTTCTCGTAAAAATTCGCGATTGGAATTGGAATATACTTGTCGCCAGTGCCAGTCAATGGAATTATTGGTTATTGACGCTGGCATTTTTTGGCTTTGTTCTCCAGGAGTTATCGTATGGTTTGATCTGGCAAGCGGTATTGCGACGACTTGGTCATCGCTTGCCTTTACGGGCGTGTCTGCGCATCTACCTGGCCTCTGAATTCGTGCGCTATATCCCTGGCAATGTCTGGCATGTGCTGACACGTATCTTGTGGGTGGGTAAATATGGCGTTTCGCGTCCCATAGCCTTTGCCAGCATGACCATCGAACTGATTACGAAATTGGCGGCGGGCGCATTGATCTTCGCCGTCAGCTTACTTTTCTGGGGAGACCTGGGAACCGTCAGTACCCTCTTTCAAAGTTCTTTCATCATCGTGCTGGGTATGGTCTCTTTCCTCGCCTTGCTCGTTGTGTTGCATCCGCGTATCCTCAATGGATTGCTGAATAGCGCATTGCGCATGTTGAAGCGCGACCCCGTTGTGTTGACACTGAGCTATACAGATATTTTGCTCGTCACTTTGGCATGGTTTACGAGCTGGTTTATCGCGGGATGTGCCTTCTTTGTGCTGGTACTTGCGCTCTGGCCGCAAACGTCACTGGCCGCATTACCAGTTTGTATTGGCATCTATGCTATTGCCTGGGACTTCGGCTTTGTCACCTTCATCACTCCCAGCGGACTTGGTTTCCGCGAACTGGCCATAGGTGTCCTCTTTAAACTCTCGTTGCCAGCTATTCCAGTGAGCCTGGTTGCTATTATTGCCCTGCTCTCGCGTGTCGTTTCTACAGCAGCTGAGCTTATCTGTGTCAGCATCGCTTACATCGGAGGTGAGAAGCAGGTACGTGAAGCACAAGAAGCGCAGCGACAAAAGCAGTCTCAAGTAAACGATGAAGCAGTCACAGAAGAGCAGACTGAATTTGTAGCTGAATCTACCTCACCTGCCATGGCGGAGCGTGGGTCAACAGGTGACTAAGGTAGCATGGCACAAGCCTTTGCATGTATGGCGCAAGCGTTGTTGCCTGTACCCTGCACCTGTGCCTTTGCCACATACCCGCGCTTTCTGGCTGGCAATAGCTATCGTAGCTGCTCTGACCCTCCTCTTTTCTGCCTATTTTATCTGCTACCTGACCGCTCAGCAGGACGCCTTCATCACCAACGCGGAAGACCTGGGTATTATGGACCAGGCCATCTGGAATACTGTCCATGGGCATCTGTTTCAGCAAACAATCTGTAACATCCTCAATGATACTAATTGTTATAGCCCGCAAGGTATTTCTCGTTTTGCCCTGCACTTTGAGCCGATTCTCTTTCCCGTTTCGCTGCTCTATTTCCTCTGGCCCAGTCCCAAAGCCTTACAAATACTACAGGTACTCGTTGTCGCCAGTGGAGCTTTCCCTGCCTTCTGGTTGGCACGTTTGCGGCTGCGCAATGAATGGGCCAGTGTCGCCATCGCATTGCTCTACCTGCTCTATCCAGCGCAGCAAAACGCTCTGACCTTTGATTTCCATGCTGTCACATTTACTGCTGCTCTTTTGCTCTTTACCCTATATTTCATGTATACTCGTAGAACCGCCTTGCTCCTGCTTTTTGCCATCCTCTCTATGGCTTGCAAGGAAGAAATTCCTCTGCTTATCGCCTTCTTTGGACTATGGTCGATGCTTTTTCAATATCGCTGGCGCAGCGGACTGGTCCTGGTTCTAGTGGCACTAGCCTGGAGTAGCCTGAGTTTATTCGTCATGCACCACTCTAGTCCCACCGGGAACCCGCTCCTGGCATCACGCTATACATACCTTGGCAGCAACCCGTTACAAGTCGCGCAAACGTTCCTCTTGCACCCACTCCACATCTTCAAGGCACACGTTTGGGAACATGCCCATGCTACCTATCTTTCGACGCTGCTTGCGCCCGTCGGTTATCTCCCGTTGCTCGCTCCATGGGTGCTCATCCTTGCCTTGCCCTCCCTGGCTTTGAACCTGTTGAGTACTGACCCCAGCATGTATAGCGGCATGTTTCAATACAATGCTGAGCTAGTGCCAATTCTAATCTTTTCCACAATCGAAGCAATTGTACTGCTTATATGGCTGGCACAGCAATGTCAAACGGCTTTATCGACGAATTGCCCACGCCTTGCCTTGGGGTGGCGAGGGTGGGTATTGCTCATCTACATCCTATGGAGCGTCATATACGTAAATTATGCTCATAGCACGCTGCCATTTGCCCACAATTTTCGCTGGCCGCGTATGACCATGCATACTGAGATAGCACAGCATGTTATTGCGATGATACCGCCGACGGCATCGGTTTCGGCACAGACCCGCCTGGTGCCGCATCTCAGCCAGCGTTTGAGCATCTACCTTTTTCCCTACGGTGATGATCAAGCCGAGTATATTTTATTGGATGTTACAGGTGATACATATCCTTATGGCAATGTCCGGGCCTATGATGGTGAGGTGAAGAAGGTTTTGTTGAGTGGACATTATGGTATTGTCGCGGCAGAAAATGGGTATCTTTTGCTCGAACGGGGCTTGCCTCCACCTGTGGCTTTTCCATACCCTTTGTCTTCGTGACGTTTCTGTCTGCTACGAATCTGTGTGCTTGTTCAGGTCAGTCCTTTTTTTGACTTTTTTCTGTATCGCACTCGTTTAATAATAGAGGGAGCATGTGGCAAAGGTACCATTTGGTACAGCTTCTAAGGCGTGTATGCTATAATAGGCGGCAGTTTAGACACAATGGGAAAAATAAGAATGATCTCAACTGTACGAAAACACATGGCGGTGTGGCGAAATCGCTTATATCTCTATCCGGCTCCAGAGGAGATGCCCCATACGCCCTTATTCTGGCTAGCAACGGGTCTTGTCACGCTGGCTGTCGTGCTTTTTGCTGGCTATTTTATCTTGTACCTGACTGGACGGCACGATGCCTATATAACCAGCGCGGAAGACCTGGGCATCATGGATCAAGCCGTGTGGAGCATATTACACGGTCAATTACTGCACCAGACCATCTGCAACATTGTGAATGATACCAACTGCTATAGTGGCAGTGGGATTTCGCGTTTCGCTATTCATTTTGAGCCAATTCTGTTTCCGATCTCGCTCTCTTACCTGTTCTGGCCCAGCCCAAAAACACTGCTGGTCATTCAAAGCCTGGTTGTAGCGAGTGGAGCCTTCCCGGCCTTCTGGTTGGCGCGTCTACGCTTGCGCAATGAGCTGGGGGCTGTAGCTATTGCAGTACTTTATTTGCTCTATCCCGCACAGCAGCAAGCGACCGTTTTCGACTTTCATGCAGTGACGCTGACCGCCGCATTTTTGCTGTTCACCTTGTATTTCATGTATACCCGTAAGACAGTCTGGCTCTTTGTCTTTGCCATTCTCTCCATGGCATGCAAGGAAGAGATACCGGCAGTCATTCTTCTCTTTGGACTCTGGTCAATCGTGTTCCAGCAACGCTGGCGTAGTGGATTGGTTCTGGCTGTGCTGGCTGCTGCGTGGCTGGGAGTGGGCTACTGGATTATGCATAGCTTTAGTCCTGTGGGGCATCCACTCCTCATCTCGCGCTATGCTGCTCTCGGTAATAGCCCATTGCAGATTATACGTTCTATTGTCTTCCACCCCTACGGTATTTTGCGGGTCTATGTCTTTGAACACTATCATTTGACCTACCTGCGTATACTGCTCAGTCCAGCTGGCTATCTGCCGCTCCTGGCTCCCTGGGCTTTTCTACTGGCGGTGCCTTCGCTTGCTATAAATTTGCTGAGCTCTGAGCCAAATATGCATAGCGGCTATTTCCAATACAACGCGGAGATCGTACCCGTGCTCATCTTCTCAACTATTGAGGGGATAGTGGTCGTGTTATGGATCGTGCAGTGGCTGCTACAGCGTGTTCAGCAAGGCAGAGGTGAGCAAACTGTACAGGTTGAGAAGGCACAGCCTCGCACTAGCACCAGAATGTCAATATTGGTGCGTTGGGTGCATGTCGTCCTCTTAATTGGATTGCTGGGGTATGTGCTCTATGATGTCGTGCGTGCGGACGAGGTGCGCGGAGCATTGCCTTTCTCAGCGGTAAGCGTAGACCCATTTCAAGGGGCCGTGCAAGAAACGACAAAGTATCAATGGCCACAAACGAATGCACACATGGCTTTGGCGCAGCACTTTATTGATCTGATACCGGCCAGTGCTTCCGTTTCGGCACAATCGCATCTGGTGCCACATATTAGCCAGCGTACAAATATCTATCTCTTCCCCTATCAGGATGATCGTGCGGATTACATCTTCCTGGATGTGACGGGCAACACCTATCCCTTGATTTCATTTTCCTATGTTGATGAAGTCAAAAAAGTCTTGTTAAATGGTAGTTATGGCGTGGTCGCGGCACAAGATGGCTACTTACTGCTCAAACGAGGGCTACCTTCCGTTGGCATTTCGCCGCACTCACTCTTTCAAAGTAGCAGCACTGTCGGCCATCTGCTGCCCAATTTGCCAGACCAGTTCTGCTCATTTATCAATACCGTGCCGCCACGTATAAAAAATGTGACAGGTGTAACCTTTACTGCTACCGATAGTTCTGCGTCGGCTTTGAACCTGGTCGGTTTAAATGTCGTCACGCCCAGCGTCTATAGTTTGACGGCGGGCTCAATGCAGATCTCTTTGCTTTGGAAGATCAATGCAGCGACACAAATGCCAGCGCGTATACTGGTAATGGTGACAGATACAAGCGGCAAGGATCATTTTGCTACCATCGATTTTCCCGCGTTGGAATGGTGTCCGACCAATACCTGGCAACAGGGACAGGTGTACTCCACCATCAGCGACATATTTTTACTGAGCCATATTCCAAATGGGCTAGCCCATGTCTCAATCGTGCTCTTGCCGGTTACTTATCCGTTCAATACGGTAATGGACCAGCAAAGTTGGTATCCAGTGCAGGTGACCAACGCCTCTGTCCCTGTGGTTGGCAGCCATGCAAACACAGCGTTACAAGTGGCTACTATTTCGATTGTTCCCTGATGTTCTTTCTCTACACATGTCGATTGGCGTACGCCACATGAAAGGGGTTGTAGTAATGGGCGTTTTTCTAGGTCAACTTCCGCCTGCTGAACTGGCACGGCTGAAAGCTGAATTGGCGGAGACGCTGATTGCTCATTTTTGTTATCCGCGCTTTTATGACTACCGCACGAATTCTTTGCGCACACGTCCCATTGATCGCGCAAAGCGACAGGAAGTCTGGCTCTATTTGAGCGCGGTCGATTTTACTGCCTGGTACCGCATAGATTTGATGTCCACTGATTTTCAACATCAGATCGAGCGCCTCTTTATCCACTTTGTGCAGCGGAACCGCAGCTTCTTTGGTGAGCAAGGCCGAAAACGTATGTCCGATATTCGTATGTTGATTGGTTCATCGGCTTTGACCGTTGTGCAGGGATTGCGTGGTCATCTGACCGGTCATCAGAATAATCCTCCCTTCGGTAGTCCTCGGCCCGTCTCTTCCTGGTCTACTACCAATAGTACGGGGCGTCCTGAACCGGGCTGGGAACAGCTTGCACAAAATACTCTGTTGTTACAGCAACAATTGCAAGAAGTTCGTGGTGAAATAAAATCGACATCAGTCGCTGTCCCCAACTCCAATGAAACCCGTTCCGCAACAGCGCCACCAGTGCGCAATACTCCTCGTGTCCCTGCTGTTCCCGCTGCTCAAGTTTCATCTCCGCCTCATACGAGCAATGGGACGAATGGCATAGAACATACAGCCGTTCCTGCGACACCTATACTGACAAATAGGAGGAATCTACAGCCAGTCAATGTACGAAATACCCCTCCACAGCAAGGTACACAGCTCTCACCTCCGGTAAGTCCTACCAGGAATGCCCCCGCTGTTGCACTCTCTGCTCCTCAGTCGCAAGCGGATGCCCTTTCGGTTGAGCTACCTACTGCTCCTGTGGCGACAGTAATAGCACCAGTAAAGCCACCTACAACTGCTGTCTCTCATTTGCCAATACCTGAAAAAGTGCAATCGTCTGTCCCTGTTTCGGTATCCCCCGCTACCCAACAGAATGGGGTTTCGCCAACAGAGACAACGGCAGTAGCGCATCAACATGAGAGTGCATCTGTCATGGTAAGCGAAGAGGATGTCGCTATTTTTGAACAAATGCGTCATCAGCTTGTGCTGTGGTTGCGGGTAGAGGCTGTCCGTTCAGGCATAGATATCTCCAATCAAGGCCCAACACAGCTACTGGAACTCCTGCGCCAGCAAGATAAGTCTGATGAGACACGCTTGCAGATTGTCTCCACTATGCTCAATCTCTGTAATCAAGTGATGAAGAATGGGAAAGCTGGCCTCTATGATTACAAACAGGCACTGATGTTCCACCTGATGCATACGAGACGCTAGCTCTACTCGTGTTTTTTACTAGAACTGGATAGCTGCTTATAAATATTTCATTAAGAATGCCGAAAGTGGTCTCAAGAGTGATACTTCCTCCTTCCTTATCCGTCCATATCTATGGTATAACTGATATGGTTATATACGGATGTATGTCTAAGACATACATAGCGCGACGAAGAGCTATGGTAAACTAGACACTCTGCTAAAAATGTGCATGGAGTATGCTCACGACAGCTATGCTATGGGAGACCAGTTGCCATGATAAACGGCAGGAATAATGAGGCCGAGAGTTTACGCGATATTTTAGCGTTGATGCGTATGCGCAAGCAAAGCGGCTTATTGAGCGTAGAGCATTATTCAGGACATCGATACGAGGAAGGTGAAATCCTCATCCAGGGAGGACATCCTACTCACGCACATACAGGCCAACTTACAGGGCAAGATGCCCTTGCGTATTTACTCGGTTGGCACCAGGTGTATTTTACTTTTTTAGCAGACGAAAAGCGCCTACCTGCAAATATTTCTGTTACGACCCCTGCCAATAACCGTAATGCCATTGCTGTGGGTGCTTCCGTAATCCCTCTTACCCCAAGGTCGCCACAGGTGACACGAGTGAATACGACCGAAAATGTCCCGGCTCTTTCTACGAAACTTCCACCAGTGGAATTGAATGTTGGTGCTACTAGTGTGGGGATAAATGATACTATGTACAGACCAAATAATCCTAATACTCCCGGCTTGGAGTGGCTTGTTCCGCGAAAACTGGAAGCCGAGCGCGATGTCCTTTCCTTACCGCTTACTCGCCCACAGCGTTCAATTTATTTACTGGTCGATGGACACAGAACAGTCGCGGACCTCTCACGCTGTACTCGCAAGAGTATGCAAGAAATAGAGCGGCTGCTCATTGAACTGCAAGAACAAGACTTGATTGCAGTCTAAATCGCGCTTAAGCCGCCATGGTAATAGCAGGCAACAGTTCGTGCAGTTGTTGTAGCCAATCAGGGCCAAAGAGTCGTCGTGGTATCCGTATGACTCCTTGTTGCACCCGTGCCTCATTGCGGAAACGGCGATAAAGCACGATGCGATTCGGCACAATGGTACGCTTTACCGTCAGCACCAGTTCGTTATCTTTTAAGGAAATCGCCTCAAAACCCAAGGCCGCCGCTTCCACCTTGAGTCGCACCATCGCGAGCAAGTTCTGCGCAGGTAATGGGGGTGCGCCAAAACGGTCATTCAACTCCGCCGTCATGGCTTCGATCTGTTCCGTGGTTTTCAGGTTCGCGAGTCGCTGATAGAAATTGACTTTAAGGGTGCGATCTCCGATGTAGTCATCGGGCAGATACGAGTCCAATGGAAGATCAACGCTTGCTGTTGGTGCGCTAACCTCAGCCTGCTTGCCCTGCAATTCCTGGACGGCTTCTGCCAGCAATTTGCAGTACAGATCAAAACCTACTGAATTCATGAAGCCGGATTGCTCTGCTCCCAATAAGCTGCCCGCGCCGCGAATTTCGAGGTCTTTCATGGCGATACGGAATCCCGCTCCCAACTCTGTCGCCTCAAAGATAGCGCGTAACCGTTTCTCCTGAATAGGGGTCAACTTCGCATCTTTGTTGTAAAGGAAGTAGGAATAGGCCTGGTGGGTCGCACGCCCAACACGACCACGCAACTGGTAGAGTTGTGATAGTCCGAAGTAGGCAGCGTTATTGACAATAATAGTATTGGCATTGGAGATATCCAGGCCGTTCTCAATGATGGTGGTAGAGATGAGCACATCGTATTCCCCGTTGGAGAAATCCATCATCACCCGTTCCAATTGATCTTCCGGCATCTGTCCATGACCGACGATGAAACGTGCCTCTGGAATGAGTCGTTGCAGTTTCTGCGCGATAACCTGGATTCCTTGCACACGATTATGCACAAAAAAGACCTGTCCTCCACGGTCGATCTCACGGATAATAACCTCGCGTATCAAGCTCTCATCATACTCACGAATAGTGGTACGAATAGGCAATCGTTCTTGTGGCGGCGTCTCAATCACGCTCATATCGCGCAAATTGACCAGTGACATGTGCAGTGTGCGCGGGATCGGCGTTGCCGTCATCGTCAGCACATCAATCTCGCTGCGCATTTGTTTGAGCCGCTCCTTATGGACAACACCAAAGCGTTGCTCCTCGTCCACGACAAGCAAACCAAGATTGAAAAAGACGACATCCTTTTGCAGCAGACGATGCGTGCCAATCACAATATCTACTTTGCCAAAAGCTAGATCTTCCAATACCTGCTTCTGCTCCTTGGCGGAACGGAAACGACTTAACAGCTCGACACGTACCGGATAGGCTTGGAGTCGCTCTTTAAATGTATTGTAGTGCTGTAGTGCCAGCACGGTAGTAGGCACCAGGATGGCAACCTGCCGTTGATCGAGCACAGCCTTGAAGGCGGCACGTAGCGCGACCTCCGTTTTACCATAGCCCACATCGCCACAGACCAGCCGATCCATAGGCCGGGGCCGCTCCATGTCCGCTTTAACCTCTTCGATGGCACGAGCTTGATCGGGCGTCTCCTCATAGGGAAAGGCGTCTTCGAGTTCTTGCAGCCACGGCTGCTCAGAATCCGGCGAGAAAGCAAAGCCCTTGAGTGCTTCCCGCGCACTATAGAGGCGCAACAAGTCTCGCGCAATATCCTGAACATCCTCCCTGACCTTCGATTTGGCGCGTGTCCATTCGGTTGTACCCAGTTTGCTGAGGGCGGGTACAGCCTCACCCATGCCAATGTAGCGCGTAACGCGATCAAGTTGGTCGGTTGGAATATACAGCTTATCAGTACCCGCGTAGTGAATCAGCAAGTATTCGCGTTCGACCCCCGTCATAGTGAGCTTGACCAGTCCCTCAAAGCGCCCAATGCCATGCTCCTGGTGTACCACGTAATCCCCTGAGTTGACTTCGGCGAGGAAGGAGGCGGGCGTCACTGGCTTGCGTCGCAGCGCGTTCCGCCTTCTTGACCAACCGAAAATTTCGGTGTCGGTATAGACGTTCAATGCCAATGCGCTCGATTGCCAGCCCTCGATCAATTGACCTTGAATTAATGTCAGCGTTCCTGGTTCCGGTAGCGTTTTAATATTTGAACCGGGACTAACATGGATGGTGGCATCGTGCAGGATACTCTCATCGCTGAACACCTCTGCTAAACGCCGCGCCTGTGCTGTCACAATGATGACGCGTTCGCGTTTATCAAGAGCTTTGCGGCAGTCTTGCACAAAGGGGCGCAGACGACCTCCATACGAATTGGCACTGCTGTAGTGTGGCATGAATTGATCTGTGCCGCCTTGCAAATGGGCATCGAAATCACCCTCCGAAGCGGAGAGGATACCCGCGAAATTCAGTTGGCGGCGTTGCTGTAGCTGTGGCTCTAACTGGTTCCAGCTCACATGTGTACCGCGTAATTGGGTTGGATTCTCGCGGTCACGTTCAAACCGTTCCCGCATCTCCTCGGCTTGCTTATCGAGTTCCGCGATACGGTTATGGATGCTTTCGGGGTTATCAACGATTAACAGCCCATTGCGTGGCAAGTAGTCCAAAACGGTGGCCGTGCTGTGCAGATAGGGCAGATAGAAGGCAATATCATCAAACGAGTGCCGCTGACGTAATTCCTCAAGATCGCTGTTCCAACGTTCCTCGCACTCGTGATGCAACATACTACTATTGAGTTGCGCCAACTCCTGAGCGGCTTCTGCTCCTCGCAAGGGCAGAGCTTCACGAGCAGGGCCAACGACACAGGAGGCAATAGGGTTAAGCGAGCGTTGCGTCTCCTGGTCAAAGGTGCGCAGCGACTCAATTTCGTCCCCAAAGAACTCAATACGTACTGGACGTGGCAGCGTGGGCGGGTAAAGGTCAACAATGCCTCCCCGATGGCTGAACTGGCCGGGTTCCTCTACCTCCGCCACCGGCTCGTAACCCAGGTTATAGAGGTGCTCCAGCATCAGCGCAAGATCAACTTCCTGTCCCGGTTGCAGATTGTACAATGACGCGGTCAGTTCTCGCGGCGGCATGACAGCTTGTGTCAGCACACGCGCTGAACAGACCACCAGCACATTGCGCTCGCGACTTGCCAGGGCAATCAATGCCTGCATACGTTGTTGTGTAGTGAGTGCGTCGCTTATCAGCCGCTCATAAGGGAGAGCATCGCGGTCAGGGAGGCAGAATACATCGTCCGGTTGCTCCACAAAAACCTTCAAGCTCTCTACCATCTGGTTAGCCTGGACTTCATCTTCAACCACGACCAACAGTGGTTGTTTTAAGGCCGCCGCCAGCGTCGCGATAACATATGGGCGGGCAGTTTCAGTGATCCCTGTCAAGGCTGGCACCCCTTCGCCTTGACGGAGTCGTTCTAGCAAACGACGAAATTCTGGTCGCTGCGCCAATAGTGTAAGTAGTCCCTGTAATGTCAATCCATCCTCCAACGGACACAACAAAATGTGCCGTTTTCCACATGAACCCCATGTGTGGCACTTTCAAATGCGCGTCTGGCCCGTATGCAACAATTCCATTCCACGACGCCTTGCATCACAATGCATTGCGCCTCTTCCCTGTAATCATACTCCACAGCGCACGCCGTTGCAACTTTTTATACTATCTGGGTTGCGGTTCATTTTTTGCCAAAGAGAGAGACGGTGGCGTCGTGGCGTAGGGACAAGGGGTGGTCGCGGTGGGGAAGCGGGGGCCTGGCGCTTGTCCTTGGTGGGAGTACAGAAACCTCCACCAGCACAGGCACAAGGCAGAGTAGTAACTCATTTCAGGTCCCGGTCAATGCTTGCTGCCCAGGAATCGATGGCTTCCCACTCGCGAAAGTCTCCTTCGGGGGCACGAACAGCCTTCACCATCATCCGTTCAGCGAAAGATAGTTTGCTGTGGTCGAGAGCACCGTAGAAGATGCGCTGCTCCCTCGGTCTGACGGCTTGCCGGAACTCCGCTATCTCCTTGGGTTGCTGCTCAGCATCCTTGACCTCTGTGCCGAGCGGGCCACTGCTGAACAGCCACACCGGGCGACCTGCTAAGATGGCCTGATTGCGATGCACCCACTCCGTAGCCTCCTTCAACCAGGACCCATAGTAGACCGCACTGCCGATCACGAAAGCCTCATAGCTTCCAGCGTTCTCGACGGCATCCACCGATCGGGCCTCGGCTTCCTTCCCAAGTTGCCGCAGCTTCTCGGCGATACGCTCCGCGATGCCCTGGGTCGCTCCATGCTTGCTTGCGTAAGCAACGAGTATAGTCATTTTTGTTACCTCCTCCTGGGAAAGATACATCTTCCCCTTTCCTATTTCACTTCTCGTAAATAGAACACACTCAGCACAAGACTCACCACAACAATGACAGCAAAAAGTAACTCTACAACAGGGCTTGTTGGCATGCCTTTACTGCTCATCACCAGGAACATTGCGAGTATCCCAATGCCCGTGAGAATGCTAAAAACCAGCAGAGGAATCGCCAAAAAGTAGCCCCAAAGCTTCCTTCTCCACAGCAAAATTGCCGTGATGATCATAGCAGGGAGATAGAGTCCTAAATCCAAGACATGCACAGGGTTAGTCATCAAGCCGTTTTCTACCACACTTTGCGGCATCTTCCCTGTCAAAAGTGCTGGTATATCCTCGCTTAACCACTGCAAGGAAAACAACACCGCTATCACTAGTAAAAACACACTCACAAGCCTTGCTTTGGTAATGGCAGCAAAGTATGGTTGGAGACTGTCTAGCTGAAGACGCATCATGCTGCCAAGCAAAGTATAAAAAGACAAGCCAACAATCGCCACATACACCAAAAACAGGCTGTTAAAGTGAATATCAAATGCATAGATGACATACGGATAAATCAGCGTTATCAATACCCCAACCCAAACCAGGAATGCCTTGACTGATCCTTTGCTGATAAAGTAGACCGCAATCAAAAGCGCGACGGCAGCGATAATGTTGGCAATGTCCTGACCAAATGTCTGTATTGCCCAGGACATCGTTTCCCTGGCGTAGAGGCTTTTGAGCAAGAGTCCTGCACTGCTTGCAATCAGCACCAGGCAGGCGACTATTACTGATAAGCATAGAGGAGTCTTCGATATTTTCATTTCACAGCACCTTTTTACACTTCATCGTTTTCCCTGCTTCAAGATTATTCCTCTGCTATCACCTCCGAGTCACAAGAGAGGTTTGCGCCATCACAAACAGATCACAACGGGAGAAAGTATATGAAAATATTTTAAGTCTCTCCCCCTCCCTTGACAAATCCCCATAAACAGGTTAGTATTTCAATAAGCATTGAAATACTGAATTAAATACGGAACTAATAATACTCAAACATGAGGGTAGAGGTTATGAATACTGATGTAACCGCGTTGAGTGCAGCTGAGCAAAAGAATCCCAACCCTACCGTTAACTGGCCAGGCATTGCCCTTTATATCGTGCTCACTTTTGGCATTAGCTGGTCTATCTGGCTGGGTCTAGGTGCGATTGGCGTACCGTTTGCCATCCGCACAGCGATTGGCATGTTTGGACCCGCACTCTCGGCCCTATTAGTGCGACTGGTACGCCGTGAAGGCTTTGCCGATGCTGGTTTGCGGTTGGTTGGCCGTGGACATCGCGGCGGTTGGCGCATGTACCTTGCCGCGTATATTGCCATGCCACTCTTGATAGCCGCAGCTATCGGTTTCGCGTTACTGGTTGGCACACAACACTGGGCCTTCAGTGAGAATTTCCATCTGCTAGCCGAAAGTATTACGAAAACGCTGGCTGCTCAGGGCCAATCTCTCCCGTCAAACCTTAGTGCACCAATCGGCATCATTGGCCTGATACCAGCGATTGCTTTTGCCATCTGGCTTGCCGCTACTGGTCGCTTAAAAGCGCAACCAGATACGCTTCCAGAAAAGGTCGCTACCACACAAACCGCCGTTGTTCCTCATGTAGATACTACTTCCAATTCGTAATACATTGAAATACTGACCAAGATTTGTTGAGTGTACTATGCAAGAAGCCTACAAAGCCATTGCCGACCCAACGCGGCGGCGTATCTTGAAATATCTCCGTGGCGGAGAACGCACTGCCGGTGATTTGGCGGAACATGTTGGAGCCGGACGAACCGCCCTCTCACACCATTTGATGGTCTTGAAACTCGCCGACCTTGTGCGCGTGGAACGTCGCGGTCAATTTCAAGTGTATTCATTAAATACGACAGTCTTCCAGGATTTACTGACCGAAATTGTGGATTGGCTAGGAGGCATAGACGAACCCGCTGACGATTCCGACAGTGGAAAAAAACACGTATCCGACGTCTAACTACTCATAGAGCAGTAAGCAAGTTTTACATCATGGAGATGTTTTATGGACCCGACAGTGAATAATGAAAAAATCGTGCCAGATCGTCCTTTACTCCGCTACACGACCTATCTGGCAATCTCGATCATCGTGATGCAGGTGCTTGTAGCGGTGGTAACATATCCCTTTATGCGCCTCTATGGCATCATCGTGATTGTATTGGCGGCTTCGTTTATACCTGCCATTTACTCATACGCGGTCTACCAACGCGTCGTTGTACACGGGAATCAACAATTATCGCCTCCATTTGATGGTGAGGAAGGGGTATGAGGTTATAGGCAAGCTGGAACGCGATCTATTGCTTTGTGCCGCTGGTAGATGAAACGCTATCTGTAGCTGTATCATCGCTGCTGGATGGTACAGCATGCTCGGTCGCTTGCGTAATTGTTGTCTCCGCTTGCGTCTCCTGCTCTTTCAGCATGGTTTCCCGGCGCAGTCGAGCCTGTTCCTGGCGTTCCTTTTGTCGTTGCCGTTTTTCAGCCGCGATTTGTTCTGCCTCCGGATCAGCATTCACCATGTTCATGGTGGTGGCAAGACCTTGTACGATAGCCTGCTGTAGAGCTTCGACTGCTCGCTCTTCGCCAGTTTCTAGCAAAATTCGTTCATCGCCTGACGGGACGCCGAGGACATACCCGATGGGGTCAACACGGTTATTAGTAGGGCGACCAATGCCCACACGCAGCCGCGGGAATTCGTTAGTGTGCAGATGGTGAATAATATTATCCAATCCCTTTTGCCCACCGGCACTGCCCTTTGTGCGCAATCGTACCTTGCCCACGGGCAGATCAAGGTCATCACAGATGACAAAGATATCCTCTGGTCGTAGCTTATACCAGCGCATCAACTCGCCCACCGCTTCGCCACTGAGGTTCATATACGTCAGCGGCTTAACCAGTACTACTTTCTCCAAACCAATGTTGCCGCTGGCGAGAACCGCTCGTGCACGTCGCTCCGCCCACTTCCAACCCAGTTTCTGGGCTACTTTATCAACAACGCGAAAACCCACGTTGTGTCGTGTCTGATTATATTGCAGGCCCGGATTCCCCAGCCCAATTACCAATTTCATATTTTTCAGTCCAAAACCTTAGCGACCATAAGCCAGGCGCACCGCAAGATATTGCGGAAGACCAACCTTAAGAATCTTCTCCTGCGTCTTATTAAATGGATAAGGAATGCGATAGAACTCAAACCCCTCTTCAGTATCATAAATCATAAACGCGGCACGCGGATCACCATCGCGTGGTTGACCAACGCCCCCTGGATTAATAATGGCACGCATGCCCAAAGGTGCATCCCAATGGCCTATTGGTGGCAAAATCATCTCGTTAGTCACCTGAACCATACTCTCACTCTGGCCCAACAACGTCAAAAGCTCTTCAATCTCCCTGTTCAGGCGATCTTCGGCGTTGACTATAGCGGCCTCCGGTGTTACCTCTTTACCCTGATCTTTCTGCTCTTCAGCTTCGTTGTTCTCATCACTATGCATCACATCTACGGTATCGGCATCGTGGGGGGTACCTTCATCGTTATTCACCGTCTCTTCAGCTTCCTGACTATCCGTATCCTCTAACGTATCTGTGCTCGCTTCTTCCTGCTCGCTTTCCTCTATAGTCTCTGCATTATCTTCGTCGGATTCATCGGCTGTATTTGTCTCTATAGTATCTGGTGCCTCCGTGGAAGGATTCTTGTGGGCTTCCTGCAAAGTGTTGGCCTCTTCCTCGCTCATTGTCTTGTTAGTAGCAGGGTCTGCGTAGGCACTCTCTGCCATGATCGTCAGTTTGGTGGAATGTGCGGGCGGCTTTATCACCGCCAACTCTGCTGTTTCGTCGGTATCCTCGTTGTCCTCATCTTCCGCCTCTTCTGCCTCTTCCGCACTTTCTTCAGCGTCACTATAGTGATGGGTTAAACCATTCTTGACTTCATCGACGAGAGGTAAGGTTGGCGCATTGGCAATCGCATCCGCTTGTTGGAAGATCACTGGCACATGCGTATGACCCACAAAGCAGAAGCGGCTACTAAAGTGCTGGAAACTGCGCTCCGCCAATACCTCAGAGGTGAGATATTCCCAGAGCGGCCCATAGGGGCTACCATGCACAAGCGTACACTCATCCAGCTCTATGTGCTCCGGCAGATTGGCGAGGAATGTTTTGTTCTCTTCCGTCAGTTGTTCAGCAGTCCACTCTGCCGAAATCCGCGCTGCTGCGCTAAAATCCTCAAGATCAATCTTCCCCACCGCAGCCCAATCGTGATTGCCCGCGATGATAACCTCGGTGCGCTTCCGTAGCTCGTTGATGCATTCATTTGGGTTGGGACCATATCCAACGAGATCACCGAGAAACCAGATGGCGTCAATGGGTTTCTCTTTGGCCAGCTCGTCGATCTTCGCCAGCACAGCTTCCATTGCTTCCAGATTAGCATGGATATCAGTAAATACAGCGTAACGCATATCAATATACTCTATTCATCAGAAAACTATAGGCTCGGCATCAGTAAGGTAAGTTATGCCATTCTATCATCTTTATTGGAACGTTGCTAGTGGCCTGTCAAGTTTTTTCATGGACACAAAAATATGCCCAAGCGTAACGTTCATTTCTATGCACCCCTGATTGATTGTATGTATAAAGAGAGAAAGGTGTCCATGGAACTGAGAGATTGGTTCAATATGCCCCAGTCACGACGGCGCATGTTGAAAAGGCTGGGTATCGTAGCTGGCCTCAGCCTCACCCTCGACGCGGGAATGCTTACTGCCAGCAAAGTAAGGGCGTCGCTAGCGCATGATGTGGCGAGTCCTATCAATCACGTCTTGATCGCTTGTCAGGAAAACCACAGCTTCGACAATTATTTTGGCTATTATCCCAGGGCGAAATCATTTGGCGTTCCCAAGAACTATTCACAGCCAGATGGCAAAGGTGGTGTGGTCACACCCCACCACGACTTTTTCCCTATTTCGCTGAACCCATCGCATTCGTGGCAATCCATCCATAGCGAGTGGCATAATGGCGCAATGGATGGTTTCTACACCGCCGATGGCTCAACTGCTTTGTCTTATTATGATAGCGCAGACCTCAAATTCTACTACGCGCTCGCTGACTCTTTCACCCTGTGCGGTAACTATTTCTGTTCGCTGCTTGGCCCCTCAACTCCTAACCGCCTTGCCATGATTGCGGGTACGGCAGGGGGCAACACCACGAATAGTGTTCCCGCCGGAAGCTTAAACTGGCCAACCATTGTAGATTTGCTGGATGCTCATCACATTTCATGGAAGTGCTACAACCTCGGCCTGGGTCTTGGCTCTACCTCCCTGGAAGACTTTAACCTGCTGGTACAATTCTCAAAGTGGCAGAACGATCCCCGCCTCAACTTTAAAGAGGACGATTATCAAGCTGATTTGAAAGCCGGAACGCTGCCCCAGGTCTCGTTCCTGATCACTGAAGACTTGATCAGTGAGCATCCACCAGCAGATATCCAGATGGGCCAGGACAAGATGTCAGAGGTCATTCAAGCCCTCGTCTCCTCCTCATCGTGGCAGAGTTCAGCCCTTTTCTTTACTTATGATGAAGGTGGTGGCTTCTTTGATCATGTGCCGCCGCCCCAGGTAGATGCCTATGGGCTGGGTTTTCGGGTGCCCACGCTCGTCGTCTCACCGTGGGCGAAACGCGGTTACGTCTCCGGCCACTTGTATGAGCACAGCTCGATCTTGAAGTTTATCGAACGTCGTTTTGGGCTACCCACGCTGGCCAGCGTCAACCACCTGTTCGACACCTCCACGCCTGGGACGAACAACGATGCCGCCAACGGCAAACCAACCGGTCCCGCTGCACCGCCTCGCGACGGCCTGGCGCAAATTGGCGACTTCTACGAAGCCTTTGACTTCACGCAAGACCCGAACTATTATCCCAATTTGCCATATACAGACTAGTGTTTGAAACAGTGTAGTGCCTCCTATAATATCCACCAGTTGTCTGGGCGGCACTACGCTGTTTTCATGACGGTATTTGCCAGATTTGCACCGTCCCATCTTCACTGCCTGAAGCTATGTACTTGCTATCGGGTGACCATGTTAAAGTACCCACCGCGCCAGTGTGTCCGCTGTAGGTGGAGATTGTTTTTCCGCTAGTAGCGTCCCATAACAATACTGTTTTATCATTGCCACTAGAGGCAAGATACTTGCCATTAGGAGACCATGCGACCCCTGTTACAAAACCGGTATGACCACGGTCGATTTGCAGGGTATTTCCACCCGTGGCCTCCCATACGCGTACAGTGAAATCACTGCTTGTAGAGGCAATGCGTGTACCATCAGACGACCACGCTACCGCCGTCACTCCCTCAGCATTGGAGTGATAGGTGTAGAGAATATTTCCAGTAACCGCATCCCATATCCGGATGGCATCATCAGGGCCTCCAGAAGCAAGACGCTTGCCATCGGGCGACCAGGCCACCGTCCATTCATACCAGGAGTGTGTGCGCAGAATGAGAGGATGTTGCCCGGTAGTAGCATCCCATACCTGTACCGTATAATCACTGCTGGATGAAGCAACGCGGTCGCCTTTGGGCGACCAGGCCACGTCAGTTATTCCACTGGAGTGACCGTGATAGGCGTAGATAGATTGTCCGGTGGCGGCATTCCATACTTGCACTGTATTATCACTGGCAGGACCACCACTTATTGAAGGGCCAGCACTGGCAGAGGCAACGAGGGTGCTATCAGGTGACCATGCAACGGCAGGCACCCCTCCTGCATGGCCTTGGGAAATAAGCAAGCGAGACCCTGTGAGCGCATTCCATATCTGTATGGTATGATCGTCACCTCCCGATGCAATGTATTTGCCGTTGGGTGACCACGCTACTGCTGTCACTCGACCAGCATGGCCCCGGTAGGTGAGATAGGTAGGACTAAGCGCAAAGGTTGCCGGTGATTTCTTCCGGTACAGGAGCCAGGTAAGAATGCCACCACCTGCAACGACCAGCGTTGGTACACCTACTATGACAGCGCGCCGCGAGATGCGCCTTGTCCGCGAGCTACGTGTGCTTGCTGCTGAACTTTGTGGCGTGCCTACTACTGGTGGCACCCAGACCTCGGTGGCCAGTCCACTTTCAAAGGAAGGAATCGCTGAAGCAGATAGTTGGGTCGCCTGCTCTAAGGCATTGGCAAAGGCTAGTACATTGGCGAAGCGTCTCCCAGGGTCTTTAGCAAGTGCAATTAGTACCGTTTCCTCGATAGCTGGTGGGATAGCAGGAACTATTGCACGCAAAGGGGGAGGAGTTCCAAACAAGTGCATGTTACTGATCTCACTCAAGGAGCCATAAAAGGGAAGTTCTCCACACAGCCATTCGTAGACTACGGCTCCCAGGGCATATTCATCACTGAGCGGGCCTGGCTCCCCCCGAATTTGCTCAGGTGCCATATATGCTATCGTGCCAACCGGTCTTTTTATGGAAGATGAGATCAAGGCAGTGCTAAAATCACCCAGTAGGAGCTGTTCGTTACTTCCCAACAAGATATTCTCAGGTTTGACATCACAATGTATGAAATTTTGCAGATGAGCATAGTGTAGTGCTTCAGCAATCTGTTTGACATAAGATAGAATAGTTGCAAGCGTAAGTCGAGTGCCTATAGGGTGACGCTGGCGTAATGTGCCATTAGGAGCATAGTCCATGACGAGAAAAGGCGTGCTGCTCTTTAGTTGTTCCTCCATACCAACTTCTAGTACCCGTATAATGTGAGGATGCACCAACTCCGTCATACGACGTGCCGCGCTGCTAAAGTCTTCCAGCTCATCTTCCGCTACTTGTACTTGCAGCACTTTGATGGCAACATCCGTATCAAGCAAGCTGTTTTTGGCTAGATAGACTTCTGCGAATTTACTCCATCCTAGTGGACGGACCAGGCGATAGTTGCCAAGCTGTTTCTCCACTCGATTCGGCATTTCGTACTCCTTTTTGCGCTTATCATGAAATTGGCGCGTCGTTGATGGCAATACGCACGTTAGGAACATATAAAAAGGCTATCATTTGAATTTAGAGATACCTTCTGGCGCGGCAGTATAAGCAGGTTGCGCTCCATACCAATGATGGAGTACCTGTGCTGCGGGCAGACAACGTACATCGAACGGCGGAAATTCCCAGGCCCAGGCAAACACCCCGACGATATGCGGATCAGCCACGATGTTTGTGAGGGCGGCATTGTATGCTGCCGCCTGTTCCAATGGGTCAGTTTGGGTGTTAGTAGTAACCTCCCACGGATTGTAAAGGGCATCCGAACTGTTACGGTAGCCGATCTCAGATACTAATACTGGCTTGCCAACCTGTTCGGCAAACGAGTCTAAGAGCGTGCCGATAGTTGCTCGCCATAGTGTAGGCAGTGTGGCTGGGTTCAATCGCTGCGGCGTATCTGTCAACGGAGTATAGACTGAGACGCCGATGGCACTCAGATGGGCATTATGTAACCACGTTGGCAACGGATAATAGAGCGATGACCAGTTCATATCATAGGTCAGTTTCCCAGGGAAGACCTGATGTACGCGCTCAATCAATTGGTTCCATAGCGCGGGTGCTGCTGGCTGTAGTAGTTCGTCTTCGGTACCAATCGCCAGTTCTTCTGCTCCAGCCTGTGCGGCTGCTTCAACGTAGGGCTTGTATGCCAGCCAATAACTGTCAAACCAGGCTTGTGCCAGTTGCTGAGTCGGAAATTGGATGTTACCGGCCCAGGAGACCGCTCCTCCCACTGTCAACTGCGGAAAAACAAACACATGGTAGCCCATAGCTCTTGCTGCGCGTATGCCTTCTACCGTGGCCTGTGGGGTTGGGGTAGCCTGATTTGTCTGTACCTGTGTTGAGATTAATGATGGCTGATACAGGTTAATAGCTAGCCCTACCCACTGCGCTGCTGTCTGCTGTTGGATCTCATGTAGCCCAGCTTGCCAGTGTCCATCTTTTTCACTATATGCTATGCTTCCCCATTGGGGAAAGATCACCCCCGTTTGGAAGTCAGCTCGCTGCTGTCCTGCATTCGTCTTAATAGACCCAATAGACCCATCAGGCTTAATAGGCTCAATTGTATCACTCAATGTCCCCTGCGTTGTGCAGGCTTGGTAGCTGTTAGAGGCTTGCTGGGATAAGCCTTTGCCGGTCCAAGGGCTACTCCAATTGAGCAACAACCCTTGAAGGATGATGCCAAGCATCAATACGGCTGCTCCGTATCTCATAGATAATCGCCGGACTTTGAAGCCCCTGAGTCCAGGAGTGGTTGCTCCGCGGATGACCTCCTGGCTTGCATAACTTGGCGATCGATTGTCATGCTTTGGCGTCGTCTTCAACAGAATGTTGAAAATGATGAGTTCGCCGAGGGCTAGTAGCTCAAACGGGATCAGCCATTGGCTCCAAACATAGGGGAATATCGCACTTAAGATAATTATCAACGGAACGACAATGTAGGCTACCATAACTGCTACTGCACTCGCGGTGTATTGCAAGAGTTGTAGTATCTCGTAGAGACCCTTTTTCCGCTTCTGCCAACTGGCTTGCTTCGGAATCTCCGCAACCTGTGCTTTTTTAGGTGTAGGCTCCCAGGAAACCTGGCGATTTCCTGCTAACCATTGCACCACTGCCCAGAAACCAGCACTGCTCTCCAGTATACCCGCGATGGGTGCCATGGTAAGTACCCGCATCCCTTCAATCCAGTGTTGCCGTGCAGACAGTTGCTGTGCATAGGAAAGATTGTACCAGGCTCCTATGAGCATCGAATTGAGCCACAAGAAACTGACAAAGACCAGCCAGCATAGCACTGGCACCGGCAACAGCAAAAAGTCGTGACCTGTTAGCACCGCACCCAACTGGTAGAGCAGGTAGAGCGGAGAAATTGCTCCAGTTGGCAAGCCAAGCGCGAATGTCAGGATGCGGTACCTGGTAGCCCAGACCAGATGAATGCGTGTCCTTCTCGGCAAATGATAGAACTCTGGCATCTTCTGCATGATCGTAATGCCTTGCAGCACACCAGTAATCCAGCGGTAGCGTTGCTTGAAGGCACTCTTGAGTGAAAAAGGTGGCTGCTCTAGCATGATGCAGCCGTGCCAGCCAAAAATCTCCGGCCCTTGCCGTAGATAGGCCTGTACTCCAAAGACGTAGTCCTCGGAGATAAGTGCTTGTTCGTCCAGGGTACCAATATCCCAACCAAGGGCGTTCTCCAAATCCTCGTCAATGACGAGATTTGAACCATGGAGATGCAGTGGTGTCCCGCTCTCCATAACCTTGCGACATTCAAAGCAGCCTATTGGACGGTTGGCTTCCATCGCACGGCACATCATACTGGCATCATCGTACTCGAGTGGGTAGTAAATGGGACCTTCGCTTAGCGGTTTGGGCGTAGTAGCTAGATAGTGGATGAGTTTCCTCAGCTCACCAGGTTCCATCACACTTTCTTCATCGTAGTGGACGATAAATGTTCGCCCTGGTTTGCTGTTGAATTCACGTCGCCTCAACTCCACCATGTAATGAAGTGCGCGAGCCTTCAGCTTCGTTCCCTTCGGGGTCTCGTATTCCCTGGGCACCACGAGTGCAAATGCTTGCACTGGAAAGGAGGACTGCACGAAATCCTGTTCCAGCAGTTCCTTTTGCTCTTGCGATTCTGTGATCACCTCTATACTGACGTTGGACCAATACAAGTCAGGAGCTTCGTTGACCAGCGCGATAATGTTCTGAATACCCCGCCGGATGACTCTAGTACTATCGGGTAATCCCTTCGTTGTTATTTGTATCTTCACAAAGGGAATATGTGGCAGTGCCTTGATATCGTCAGTTGTAATCAATCTCAGTTGACGGTAGCGCGGCCAGTGAAAGAAAAAGCTATGAAAGTAGAAGAGGGAACGGATACCGATGATACTGACCAATATCACTATCAGATATCCAATGAACTGGCTACATATAAGTATCATCGTAAGCATGAAAAACTACCTTCTCTACGCGTTCAGTTTGACAACTCACACCACGCAGAAGACTTCCCATTTCTGCGCCTTCATCCTTTCTCCCTCTCTATCAATGTATGCCTCTTTTTCTATCCCGTATTTTACTGCTTCAAGGCTAATAATGCAAGCAGACTGCGATAATCATTTTTCTTTCATATGGCTTCTTTATATAGAAGCCTTGATACACGAAACACACCTGTTGCACCATGAAACCAAAGGTGATAATGTGTACATGCAGGTGAGTTGTGAATCGGGAAGTCTCCCATCGCGGATATGAACTAATTGTCGTCCAATAGAGACGCTCAGGAGGTTTTGTATGGCCCCAGGAATCTACTACGGTGTACATGTCCCGTCTCGTGATCTAACGCAAGTAACCACTTTCGAGAGCGATGCACGGAAAGCAGTCGCCATTGTGATGTGGTATCAGCAGTGGGGCATGACGGATGGCTCTCAGAATCTGCAATCAGAGTGGATGAACGAGGTGCGCACTCACGGCTCTATCCCCCTCGTTACCTGGGAACCTTGGGACCCCTTCCAGGGCGTTAACCAACCAGCATACGCCTTACAGCAGATCATTGATGGGATGTATGATGCCTACATTCTCGCCTGGGCGCAAGCCTCTATCGCCTGGGGGCATCCCTATTTCCTGCGCTTTGCCCACGAGATGAACGGCAACTGGTATCCCTGGTCAGAACAGGTTAACGGTAATACAGCAGGGCAATTTGTGCTTGCCTGGCAACATGTACATAACCTGTTTACTACCCAGGGCGTCACCAATGTGACCTGGGTGTGGTGTCCCAATATCACCTATCCTGGCAGCACTCCCCTGCAAGAGCTCTATCCTGGAGATGCCACTGTGGATTGGGTAGGAATGGATGGATACAATTGGGGCAGCAACCAGGGACACGTCTGGCAACAGTTCTCCTCCGTCTTCCAACAAACCTATCAAGAGCTGCTTAGCATAACCGCCCGCCCCATGATGATTGCGGAAACGGCCTCAGCCGAACAAGGCGGCAATAAAGCAAGTTGGATCACCGATGCCTTTGTCACTCAACTCCCTCAGCACTTTCCGAGCGTTCGTGCCGTCACCTGGTTCAACGAAAACAAAGAGACCGATTGGCGCATTGAGTCTTCCCCAACAGCGCAAAACGCCTTTGCGACCGCGATCCAATCCAGCCTCTATGCCTCGAACCAGTACACCTCATTAGCAACCTCACCCATCCCTCCGTTGTCCGAAACGTAGACAAATAGGACAAGCCTATCTGGCATGTTCGGTTCCTGCTTCGCCCAGAGCAGTTTCACTCCTCATTGCTGAGAAGCCAGAGCTGCTCTGTCCACAGGCGTTCCATTC
>JBPCJY010000259.1:0-23002 GCA_051004815.1 Ktedonobacteraceae bacterium | reverse complement strand
GTGGATATCCAGGGTTCTCACCCGCTTTACATCGACGGAAAAAGGCTTGATAGGCAAGCTCAACGCGTTCTGTCACGTTTTGCAGGACTTGGGAATGAACCTGTTTGAGAGAAGGACGTTCAATCTTGAGCAAGGGGATACGGGCTTTCGAGTCATACCAAGATACCCGTTCTTGACGTTGTTCCCATGCATTCTTGCGGAATGCCAGTGTCTCATTGTAGAGCCATCGGCACTCTTCAAGCATGGTTTCAAGGGTATTCAATTGTTTCTTGCCCGGATACAACCGATAGTGAAACGTCTTTCTCATACTGTACAGTATAGCACATTTTTAGATAGATTGCAAGTGTTACCTAAAAACAACAGTGTGCCTTATATCCCCATGTCTCTGCGCCAGGGGGCTTACGGCACCTATGCTAAACGTTTCTTCTCCTATCACACCGATGAGTATATGCAGCACATCACCAGTCAATTCTTTGAGCTGGTTTCTTTCAAGCGTATTCAGCTAGCAGATGAAACGCGTTTTCGTTTCCAAGCGATGGTTTTGCGGAAACGTTAGCGTGCAGTCCTAGAGTCGTTCCGACAGGGCGCGAATGTACCTGTCCGCTGAGCGCAACACGGCGTTTTTCGCATCCGGTGCGACAACACTCTCGAAGCGCATACCATAGAGCCGTTCAAAATTGTAGGGCATCCCTGGGATGTATGTTGCTAATGACGGTGAGCCTGATTGTCTCTTCAGGAACACAGAAATACAGTGCCTTAAAATAAGAAGGTAATAAATAGCCTACTTAGGCATGGTTCAAATCAATGTGACACTTTGAACAATAACACAGGGTCATAAACAAGCTTTTGAGCCTGACAGAGATTAACTTTGCCTGTTCAAACTGTCACATTCGTTTGTGCTTACTCTGAACCATGCCTTAGTCTCCGTATAGTCTTCATCGTCTCGAACTTCTGAAAGTTCATCCCGTAACCTCTCGACCTCTGGCCGTTTATAGACTACATTCCTCAAACCGCGTCGATATTTTTTGATACGACCAGTATCGGCATAGTGCTCAAGAGTTCGGCGAGATGCCCCTAAAATAGCACATGCTTCTTCTGTAGATAAATACTCTTCTTTGTCAGATGCCATAGCATTCACCTATGGAAAACCAGCTCTACTACCGCCCGACAGACGTAGCAACCGCCCGATATGTTGAAGAACGTTGCGGGAGGCGATCTGCTTATGCCCACCAGGCCACGGAGCAGCAGGGGGGCGGCCATACCAGCGAAGGCCGCTCAGAGCAGGCAATACCGCTGCTTTCCGCTCAGGACTTCCTACGGTACAAAGATATGAGGTTATAGGGTTTCACCGAGCGCTACCGCCATTCAAGCTGGAGCGGATGGACTGGCGACAGTACGCCATATTGCAAAAGCGGCGAACTGTACCCCCACCAAAGCTACCTACCCTTGCACCCCTTGCTGGCCTGCCGACGCTGCAAAAGGTAAACCCATCTGCCTATAAAGACCCCGACTGCTAGCCTTTTCACCAGAGTCCACCCTACGTTGCTGGAGCGCGGCAACGGTTGCATCATCCACATAGCTGATGCAATCCCACAGCACATTGCCATGTCCGGTCTGGACAAGCAATGCCCTCTGCCCTATGGCGAAGGTAGGTTCTGTACCGATACCAGTTACGTTTGGCTCATATTCTTTGAAACTATTCTTGTAGTTCCCTCCTTGCATTGCCTCAAGTGTTGTCCATTTTTGCCCACCAAGCCTAATATACTGCCGCTGATCGGCACAAATAGGACATGTTGCAGGCTGGTTTTCACTTGCGGCAAATTGCGTGCCACAGGTAATACACATCCAATGTTGCATAAAGATAGCTTCCTTTGCTTACGCTTTCTGCCGCTCCAACACTCGTTTTAAGACACCTACCAGCGCAATGGTTCCAAACCAGAAGGCCGTAAGAACCCACGCACGTTTCTCGCTCATTCGTATTACTCCTTGCAAGATGTGATACTTCTTACACACTATCACATACTATACGACAAAATGATAACCAGGTTGTAGTGAGTCAATTTCTCTTTCTGTAACGTGTGTCTATATATACAGATTCCCTATTCTCTTCGTATTTGTAAAGCATAAAAAGTACGGTCATAGATAGCTATCGGTAACATCTTCATTGCCACCAAATGTGATCTGCTCACGATGAGAAAGGAGTTAGAGATCATGAACTTCTTTAGTTTGCTGGGTTCGCTTAACCGGGAACAACGTAGTACCTTTTTAGCTAGCTTCCTTGGTTGGATGCTTGATGCTTTCGACTACTTCCTTGTAACATTTATCACACTGCGTATTTCCAATGATTTTAGGGTAGCTCTTCCTGCTATCATCTTCACTATTACGCTCACATTGATGATGCGTCCAGTGGGAGCAGTCATTTTTGGCCTCCTGGCAGACCGTTTTGGGCGCCGTATCCCGCTGATGATCGATATCATTTGCTATTCGGTGATCGAATTACTGACGGCTTTTTCACCAAACTATACGGTCTTCCTCCTGTTACGCGCACTCTTTGGCATCGCTATGGGTGGTGAGTGGGGACTTGGTTCATCGCTGGCGATGGAGACATTACCGACCGAGTCGAGAGGCCTTTTCTCTGGTATTCTCCAGCAAGGTTACGCGTGCGGCTATCTAGTTGCCGCCATTGCTTACTACATTGTCTTTACCTTCTTCCCGTTCTTGGGATGGCGTGCGATGTTCATTATCGGCGTGCTGCCCGCGTTGCTAGTCGTTTACATCCGCTTCGGGGTACACGAGTCTCCGGTATGGGAACATCAGCAGGTATTACACAGGCAGAGAGGTACCAGTGTGTGGCAAGGAATGGGGAATGCCATCAAAAGACATTGGCTCTTATTCATTTATCTGATCGTCTTGATGACTGCCTTTAACGCCTTATCGCATGGTACACAGGATAACCTGCCCACCTTCCTACAGGCGCAGTTGAAACTGCCTGTTTCCTCAACGTCTCTCATTACCATCATTGCCAATATTGGTGCCATTATCGGTGGCACATTGTTCGGCTTCTACTCGCAACGCTGGGGACGCCGTCGTGCCATCATTATTGCGTGCATTTTAGGCATCATCTTTATACCATTCTGGATAGGTTTTATAAGAATCCCCGGTTTGAGCTTGCTCGCCTCGATAGCCGTTGGTGCATTCCTGCTGCAATTCATGGTACAGGGTGCATGGGGTGTGGTTCCAGTCCACCTTAACGAACTATCTCCCACCGATGTTCGAGGTACCTTCCCAGGCTTTGCGTATCAACTCGGCAACCTCTTCGCGGCAGAGATTGTGTTCCTCGAAGCACTGCTGGCCCAAAATCTTGGTAGTGTCAAGACACCAAATTATGCCTCGGCCCTGGCGATCTTCTCGCTTGGTGCGTTCCTCGCCGTTATCATCTTCGCGGCAATTGGTCGTGAAGCCAGAGGTATTGAGTTCAGCCAGGCGGACGAGGAGGAGGTACCGGGTGTAGAAGTAACGGCACCCTCAGGAGGAATTTCCTAAAGCTAAAGAGTGCTTTAAGGTCATCTTGCTGTATCCTACCAGCGCGACGATGGCAACAGGAATAGTTGCCGCCATCGTCGCGCTTTAAATTTGGAATTAAACTGGTGGTTTAGCCTCTTTGATATGCCGATCCCATCATGCACCTTGACACGGGAGCACTCTTGTTGCTATACTAAACAGAATATCAGAAATTGTTTAGTGTGTTCAAGGCAAGATGACAGGAAGAAGCCAATGTCCGACAATGACGAACGCCAGGAGCAGATTCTCCGTGCGGCAGCAGCGGTCATTATCCGTCAGGGATATGATAAGACCACGATGAGCGATATCGCCGATGAAGCAGGGGTGAGTCGAGGGACGGTCTACCTCTCTTTCAAGGGAAAGGAGGAACTCTTTGAAGCTCTCCTGTATTGGGAATGGATGCAATACGCCCAAATCTGGGTGGAAGCTCTCGAGTCCGACCCACGCGGCGGCACCATGGGAGGGTTCTACCGGGCGATCTTTCGTGCCGTGGGCAGCCGTCCCCTGATGGCCTCCATGATGCGACGGGATCGGCGCGTGCTTGGCAACTATCTGCGCAAGACGGACAACCCGTTTGCCTGGATGAAGTCTGCTTCGATCACCGTCGATTTCATCCGGGTGCTCCAGGCGGTAGGAGTCGTTCGCCAGGACCTTGACCCGGAGGTCACGGCGCACCTCCTCGAAACGCTGTCGTATGGGCAGTTGACGATAGGAGACTTTAAATCACCTGATCAGTTTCCCCCCTTTCCTGTGGTCATGGAGGCACTTGCCTCCATGCTGGATCGTTGGCTTTCGCCAGAAGATGGAAGCAACAGTGAGGCGGGCAAGGAGGTTTTTCGCCAGAACTTTGTTGCAGCGAAGGAACGGCTTGAGCAAATGAGGCTGGCACGCGGACAAGCCGGGTGACTACGCATGCGCGACTCAAGAAGAGCAGCCGGTGGCATCAACCATGATGCCCACAGGCGGCTCGCTCCCGCGAGAAGCCATGATCATTGCACAAAGTAGAAACACATGTACAAAAGATCCACGTTCCCGAGGCCCAGCGAATGAGCCGGGGGAACGTGCGGCGAGAAAAGAGAGAAGAGATCATGAAAACAGGTCTTCAAGCAGTAGGAACAGGACTTATTGGACTTGTCGTGTTTGGGTTGCTGTTGTTTTTGCCAGCGTGGACGTTCAATTACTGGCAAGCATGGGTGTTTATCGCCGTCTTTACCATCTCAGCGGGTGTCCCGAGCATCTACCTGGCTCTGAAGAACCCGGCAGCCCTCCAGCGGCGTATGCAGGGCGGGCCAGCGGCGGAAAGGAGAACTGTGCAGAAATTTATCAGCTCTGTCACACTCCTGTTGCTGCCAGCGGTGATGGTGTTCAGTGCCTTCGACCATCGTTTTGGCTGGTCGCCAGTACCATTAGCTGTCTCAGTGGTGGGAGATGCGCTGGTGGCGATTGGGCTTGGTCTTACTGAGCTTGTGGTGATCCAGAATAGTTATGCAGCCGCCACCATCACGGTAGAGGCGGGCCAGAAAGTCATCACCACCGGCCTCTATGGGGTCGTGCGGCACCCGATGTATGTGGAGGTGCTGATCATGATGATAGGCATCCCTCTCGCGCTCGATTCCTGGTGGGGGCTTGTCATCCTCATCCCTGGCGTGGTCGGTTTCGTCTTCCGCAGCCTCGATGAAGAAAAGATGCTTATGCAAGAGTTAGATGGATATAGCGAATATATGCAGAAGGTGCATTATCGGCTGGTGCCATATGTGTGGTAAGACCAGCTTCACCAATAGTGTGGAAGATCGGCTTCATTCCAAAATTTACAGGAGCGCAGCAATACATCGCTTGCAATGGTTACATCATCAAAGCATCACTGCGTTCTGGACGGTCAACGAAGCGATCGTTCTTGATATTGTTGTGCGATGGCGAAACCAGCTCCTGATACCCTTCTATGATATGCTCGGCAAAAGGACATATTGGCTCCGTCGGTTCCAACACACGCATTGATACTTTTAATCTGGCGATGCGGCCAAAATAGTGTTATAAAACATCAACTCAAATTCATGGCTGAGCCGCACGGCACGGGTTATGCGCTCCCGCTCAACTGGTGTATCATAGCGCGTGAGCAATACCTCATCCACGGGCGTAACATGGGTGCCAAGCTCGTCATGGGCGGTGAAAAAGGCCACTTGCTCCACACTGAGACCATACTTTTGCTGAAGAGCCGGACCTACACGGGCGCAAATCTGGATGAAAATATCCTCGCTGGCACTAACGGAGGCCAATTTCTCCCCTGGCGAGCCGTAGGCGAGCATCCAATAGAAAAAATTCGTCAGAGCCATACATCCCGCAAGCGGTTCAACGCTATCAAAGTCGGCTCTGGATAAGCCAAAGGCCGCGCCAAAACGCAGCAACAGTTTATAGCCGCCCACCTTCGGCAGCAATTTGGCGAGCAATAACTCTTGCACATCCAGGTCAGATACGGCGGCAACCGCCAGCGCATCCAGGCGATAGGCCTCACGTACAAGCCACCAATCCTGGAGCGCGAACAAGCACAGTCGTTCCCGCGGCAGCGACCCATCTTCGATACCTGTCCAGAGCGGATGATAGAGCAATGCCTGGCGCAGCGGCTGCATATCTTGCGTCAGAATGCTATCGGCAAAACTCATCGTTTATTAGCCTCCGGTGACAACTGCTGGGTATATCACTAATTTAAGTTAAAGAGGTAGCTTTACTGATGATCGGCTTCAAGGCTGGATACAACGCCCGGTAGGTTTCATAAGCCTGGGCGTAGACATGGGCAACGGCTGGACGAGGTTCTGTGCGCTCCACTACGCGGACGGTCGCATCACATGCCTGTTGGATGGTAGGATACAGACCATTGGCAACACCCGCCAGTAAGGCCGCGCCAAAAGCTGGCCCCTCACTGGCATTGGTCGTCACCAGTTCCACTCCCAATACATCCGCGATGATTTGTCGCCAGAGCGGACTTTTCGCGCCGCCACCAGTCGCCCTTACCTGCTCAAGTGGCAAACCTTGTTCCTGGATAATGGCGAAACAATCTTTCAGGCTAAAGGCCACACCCTCGAACACGGCGCGTATCAAGTGACGACGATCATGCATAGCTGTCAGGCCAATCCAGCCTCCGCGTGCATAGGCATCGAGGTGTGGAGTACGTTCGCCTTGCAGATACGGCAGAAACAAAAGGCCATCGCTGCCAGCAGGCACCAACTCAGCCTCTTTTGCCAGCAGTTCGTAAGCGTCTAATCCTGTCCAGCGTTCCAACGCACGTTCTGGCAGACCAATATTATCGCGTACCCAGCGCAATGAAAGTCCCGCCCCTTGCGTGACTCCCATCAGATACCATGCTCCGGGTACCGCGTGGTTAAAAGTATGCACTCGCGGCACCGGACCAGACATATCCACTTGTGGAGTATCGGCGTGTGCCAGTACAACGCCGCTTGTCCCAATTGAGACCAGAGCCAGCCCACGGCGCACAACCCCACTTCCCACGGCCCCACAGGCGTTATCCGCTCCACCACCCGCGACAGGTATCCCAGGTAGAAGATCGGTCAAAGCAGCAACCTCGTCGGTAATGGTCCCACAGACCTTTTCGGCAGCAATAACAGGCGGCAACAAGCTGGGGTTCAGTTCCAGTGCCTGTAACACCTCTTGCGACCACACACCCTGTTTCACATTCAATAAACACGTTCCTGCCGCATCTGAAATTTCCATTGCTAGCTTCCCCGTTAGCCGGAAGCGAATATAGTCCTTGGGCAAGAGCATCGTGCGAGCACGGGCGAAAATATCTGGCTCATTATCGCGTATCCATAGCAATTTGGGAGCCGAAAAGCCCGGCAATGCTGGATTGCTCACCAGCTCTATTAACCGCGCCGCCCCAACCTTTGCGGTAATCCATTGACACTGTGCCTCGCTGCGCTGATCGGCCCAGATAATGCAAGGACGCAACACCTGCTGCTGTTCATCCAACAACACCACACCGTGCATTTGACCCGATAGGCCAATACCGCGCACATTCTCTGGCGTCACATTATGCCTTACCCCACCCACAAGACAGGTACGTATGGCGGTGATAGTGGCATTCCACCACGTCGCAGGGTCTTGCTCGGCCCACCCCGGACGTGGATGTAGCAATGGATAATCGATAAAAGCCGAAGAGAGTACGCGCCCATCGTCAGCCGCAAAGAGCGCAGCCTTCACCCCTGTCGTACCAAGATCAATGCCAAGGAGGGCATTCATATACTAGTTCTCCCTTCAAACCACAGTCCGTGGCTATAAGCAATTTACTGTTCTTTCATCGCTCTATGATTAGAAAATAATTCTGTTCTGCCATGATTGTACGTCATAGAAGTTCATCCTGAAAGGCACTGCTCACTAAACACTTTCCTTCATGATACAATGTCGGAGCGGCCCTATATCTGTATTGTAATATCAAGTCAGAAAGGTTACGCTATGAGCAACAGCACTGTTCCTATCAAAGAGTTTCGCCTTGAACTGAGCGACCTCACTTACACCGGTCACGACCTTGTGCGTCCTGAATCTATCATTGCCCAGCCCAATGGAACACTGTGGGTCTCCGATGGTCGGGGCGGCATTACTCGTATCGATCCCGATGGGCAACAGCATTTTATTGGTGGCCTGGGGGGAGAACCTAACGGCATGGCTATGATGGAGGATGGCACCATCGTTGTCGCCAATTTCGCTTCTGGTGCTATTCAAAAGCTTCACCCCGATGGTCGTATCGAAGAGTTTCTGACCGAAGTTGATGGTATGCACTTAACGTCCGCGAACTACGTCTACATTGATAGCAAAGATCGGCTCTGGCTGGCCTTCTCTACGCACGAACCTCAATGGTGGCCTGCGGCTGCACAGCCACGCCCCGATGGCTATATCGTGCTGGTTGACGAAAAAGGGGCGCGTATCGTCTGCGACGGCATCTATTTCACCAATGAGATACGCCTGGATGCCAACGAAGAGTACCTCTACGTGGCCGAGACGATGATGAGCCACCTACTCCGTTACAAAGTGCAGGCTGATGGCAGCCTGACCGACAAGGAGGTCTTTGGCCCCAACAATCTCGGCACCGCGGCCATGACCGATGGCTTCACCTTCGATGCCGACGGCAATATTTGGGTCATAACCATCTTGCGCAACGGGCTTGGTATCATCACTCCTGATGGCGATTACCACGTTGTCTTCGAGGAACCGCGTGAAGAGATGCTCAGCACCTTTGAAGACAAGATTAAAGCGGGTACAGCACAGCCTACAGATATGCTCGCGACGGCAGGGCCAACCCTCCAACTCATCGCTAGTCTGACCTTCGGTGGCCCCGACCTCCGCACCGCCTACATCGGCTCGCTCGGCATGAACCGCTTACCAACGTTCCGTTCGCCTGTACCCGGACGCGCTATGAGGCATTGGAGGTGAGGATGTAGTAACAAAAGTTGGTGAGCATTACGGTAGAAAACGCCATCCCAACCGCCCCAGGGTACCCGTAAAGGGTACCCCTACCATGGACGAAGATGGCTCTGTGAGCCGTTTCATATGGCGAAAGGGTGGGCAAGGTTGGGAAAACTGTGGAACGCCTGAATAGGGGAGTAGTACCCATTACTTCTCCCTACCCCTCCTCACATCCCCCAACAACACATCATCTTGTACATCCACATGTTCGCCCTGGGGTATCTTTTTCAGGGGTGAAGTTGTCCATGCTTTGATGGGTTTGTTGGAATGGCGGGTTTTGCTAATAAACCAACGCCCGGTTGCATCACCAACCAGTACCGCTACTATCCCACCGAGCAAGCTGAGTAACAGGTATAGCGCAGCGAATAGCCACTGCCCATCGCGGGAGAGCAACACGTCGCCGAGCGCGAGGCTGCTGAACGTGGTATACGCGCCGAGGAAGCCAACATTGATAAACATGCGCCGCGTTGGCCCAACCAGGAAGGTTGCGTCGGCCAGGGTGGTCACAAATGCCAATACAAATGCACCGGTTATATTGATGAGGAGAATATCATACGGCCAGCCTTTGCCCAACCAAGCTTGCACAACGATACTGAGCAGATACCGTGTCACCGTACCACAGAAACCGCCAGCGAGGACGGCAAGAATACGGCGTCGTTCCGAAAGCACGGTCATCACTAGAGCCACCACCCTACTAACAAGCCCAGGCTGACCGCGAGCAGACCAAGGGCAAAGCTGCCTCCAAAATAGAGCATACTCATACGCGTACTACCACCACGCGCAAGCTGCACGCCTTCCCAGTTCATCGTGCTAAACGTCGTATAGCCGCCCAGGAAACCTGTAGCAAGAATAGCTTGTAAAGCAGGACTCAGCAGTTTACGCGTGGTCAACGAAAAAATCAGCCCAATCACGAATGCGCCTGTTACATTGATCAGCAGGGTACCTAATGGAAATTGAGCACCAGCTCTTTCCGCGATGTACCGCCCCAGCAGATAACGAGTCAAGGCTCCCAAGGCCCCGGCCAATCCCACGAAACATGTTTGGAGCAAGGGTATGAATGACGTAAAGGTCATCGTGCGCTCCCACTATAGACGATTTCAACGGGTGTCACGGTAATCATGCCGCGTTGCACAATGCGATCCAATAGGGGCAACAATAGCTCTACCTGTTCCGCGCTCTCTACGATCTCTATAATCAGTGGCAGATTGTCGGCAATATCGGGCAGTCGCTCGGTCGAAAGATGATGCGCCGGCCCAAAGCCTTCTATGCCTCGTAGCACCGTAGCTCCCCGGATGCCCTGTTGCTGCGCAAGCTCAACAATCGCCCGGTAGAGCAGTTTGCCCTGCCATTGCTCTGCTTCACCGATGAATATACGCACTCGTTTCCCTTGTCGCGGTAACGATTGTCGTCCGCTTATCGCTCTGGTCATTTCTATGGTCATCCCTCTAATAGTATGCGCAGTAAATCTGAGCGTCCCACCACACCAAGTAGCTGCCGCTCTGCATTCAGCACAGGTAACACTTTTGTTTTTGTGACAATCATTTTTTCAATCGTCTCCTGCACTGTGTTTGTGTCGTTTACCGTCACGACCTGCTGATTCATAATGTCGGCAGCAACACGGGCCTTGCCCAGATTTGTCCGTAACACGCCCGTGGGCAATCGCCCCGGCTTGCCACGCGCCCAACCCGCCAGCACACCCAATACCCCTGGACGGCCCTCATCCTGGATGCGCTTGAGAACATCCACATCGCTGATGATGCCTTGTACCTGCCTATCAGCGTTTGTCACAATCACCCGCTTGAGCGTCGAGAGGGTCAAGGCATCAATCACCTCGGCTAGCGGCGTCTGAGTGCCAACGGTGGCGACATCGGTATCGATATAGGCTACTATCGGCTGCTGTTGCGCGGTCAGAGCGGGAAGTGAGCTCGTGCGGCGTAATGGCTGCGTTCCGCTACTAGAATGTGTGCTCATCAACGGACTCGTCACAATTACCTGCAACAGGTCAGCACGCGATACCATCCCTACCAGAATACCGTTCGCTTCCACCACGGGCAGACGACGTAAACCAGTGGTCAGCATAATTTCAGCGGCCTCACGAATAGATTGCTGTGGGCCAACCGTCCGCACCTGGCGATTCATAATATCCTGTGCGGTCAACTGGCTTTGTCGGGCCTGCTCCATAGGGACTTCCACTGCCTCTGCCGAGGCGGTATCTAACTCCAGCGCGGTACGCACTAAACCGCGACGCATCGGCAATACCCCTGCATTGATAAGATCACCTGTGCTGATGATACCTTGCAAATGCTGCTGCCCATCCACCACGGGCATAGTACGAAAAGGCGCATCCAGTAACGCGTCTATAATAGTAGCCACAGGTGTATCCAGGCTTACACTTGTGATGGTTGCCTCCATCACCTGCCGTACAGGCAATTTGGTCGGCAGACCACGCGGACGCGCATGCGTATATTTCAGCACCTCTACCTCGTGCAATGTCATTAAACCACCATTGAGCATCTCTTCCAACCCCGGCAGAAGTCGCTGTAGACGCTCAGGTGCGTCAATCACCTGTATCACTAGCGGTGCATCGGAGGACAAACGCCACCCTCCGCTTTCATGTAAGCGCGAACCCGCACCGTAGCCAGCCACGGCTCGCGTCACCGTCGCACCCGCGCAACCTCGCTCGCGTAAATATTGCACAATCGCCACGTACAATGGCATTCCCTGCCATTGATCAGACTCACCCAGGTAGATCGTCAAGGACTGTGCCTTGCCCTGGCGTAGTAAGCTCACTGTACCTCTATCCTCCTTGCCGCAAGATTCCGCAGGTAGTATAGCACAAAAGCCCTTCATTCACGCCCACTATGCCAATTACAATCCATCGTAAAGAGTATAAAAAAACTCCTACAGCCCCCAACATGAGATGCTGGATAGCGGTAGAAGCCATTAGCCACCATGTGGCATTGTATTACGCGAGCCTCATCGCGAGATTTAGTTGTCAAAAATAGTATACGGTATACAAGGAAGCATCTTCAAGTACGATGATAACCCACCTTGAGTAGGAGCACAATGAACTGCGCTCCTACAACTGTCCCGCGTTGCCAAAGCGTTGACCGTGGTCTGGCCCAATAGTTTCCAGGGTGAGTCGCGCTGGCCGCGTGGTTTCGCTGATAGGGAGAGTCACGACCAGTACGCCATTGCCATAAGACACGTTCGCAAGGGTTGCATCGACAGCCACGGGCAAGGGTAGTTCACGATAGTAGCCACCCACGCTCCATTCATCCAACAACAGTTCTTTGACGTCCTTGAGCATCCCCCGCAAGTCGCCTTGCAGTAGCAGATGCCCATTGCCAGTAACCTCTACCATGATATCGTCTGGCTGTAAACCCGGCATAGGAGCCGCCACCATCAAACGCTCCTCTGTACGATACACTTTCAGTGGAATCTGCTGTAATTTCGCCTGTTCTTGCATTGTCTTTCTTTCTCCCGCTACCGATAATTATTCAATTCTTATTGCCTCTGGCAGTGCGCAAGGGCAAGCTTTACGAACGTTTAGGTTCCTGCTTAGGCTCTCTTGGCGATTCATAATTAACATTCTCTGAGTCTTGTCGCCACGCTGTACCCGATTCCTGCCCTTGTGTGGTGCCAGGCGTTCCTGGCTGCGAATAAAGCTGACCGTAGTTATTCTCCTCGTTACTGGTCTGATCATTAAATCCGTGCTGCGTTTGCTGGCCAACAGGCCCTTGTTGGTTTTGCACCCCAGCTTTGTTCTGTTGGGCTTGCGCCCGATTATAGGCAGGTTGTTGGCTCTGTTCGTTGGTGGAAGAACCAGACTGTGTACCGTTCGTGATATTTTGTAGCACTTTATCGCGAGTCGTTCCAGCCGCCTCAGCCGCCTGGTTAAGATCGTTCATCGTGATATTACGTGCATCGCCATGATCGTCATTTGGCTGTCCACAGCCACAACTCAAACACATTGCATTTCTCCTTCTGCATTCATTCCTCATAGCACATGGTATTGCCATTGATTGCATTTCACTATCTACACGTTTAAGGGATACCGCAAAGCTACACGGTGGGCAAAAAGAATGCTATTGTGGAGGAGAGGGGACGGAAGAAAAGTAGGAGATAGACAAAACTGCCGAAACACGAGGTAGTTTAGGCGGCATAGGTTGCCTCAAAAGTGGTTAAGATCGAACGACTGACTTCAGGCATTGGAAACTCTTCAAGGTAAAGTTCTGTGGCCTCTTTCAGATTAGCAATAGCTTCCTCAATAGTATATCCCTGGCTGGCCGTACCCACCTCCGGGCATTCCGCAACATACAGGTCATCCTCTTTATGAATAACTGCCGTAAACGTTCGTACCGTCATAATAACACCTCCCTTATAGACTGTATCCAACAGTATACCCGATTTTTAAGACGAATAGAGCATAATTTTATGCTATACTTAGCCTATCGCAACGATTATTTTGCATAGTGCGTAAAACCCTTCTTAAATATGGAGGACATATTTATGCCTGTTTCTGTCACTAATTCCAGGTTGATCTATGATGCCCTCAAGGCATGTGACGTGAAAATCATGTCGGCCTTGCCGGAGACGTGGCTTGTCCACCTGCTGCGTATGGCGGACGATGACCCGGACATGACGCTGGTACGCATCGCCAAGGAGGAAGAGGCCGTTGGTATTTCCGCGGGCGCACATCTGGCGGGCGTCAATTCTGCCCTGTTAATGCAAAACCATGGCTTCCTGGCAGCCATCAACCCCATCGTCTCGCTGGCCCTGCTCTACAAGATCCCATTGCTGATGCTTATCAGTTATCGGGGCCACATGGGCGAAAAAGACCCCTGGCAGACGCAAGGCGGCATGGCGACCGAGCCTATTTTGCGTGCCTTGAACATCCCCATCTGGCACCTGACCGACTCCAGCAACGTCTACCGACGGCTCAAGGATGCGCAGACATTGGCGCATGCCTCGCTACATCCTGTTGCCGTCTTGCTAGCACGCGAACTGATGTGGGAGGACTAAGCCATGTTACGCGCAGATGCTTTACAAGCCATCTACCCCGAACTCGAAGAGTGTATCGTCGTCACCATCATGGGGGCAGTAGCCGTCGAACTATTTACGTTGGGACACCGCCATAACTTCTTTTATCTGGAACACGCCATGGGCCTGGCCTCCTCGATGGGTCTGGGTATCGCGCTCGCCATGCCTGAACAGAAAGTGATCGTTATCGACGGCGACGGCTCGCTACTCATGAACCTGGGTACACTCAGCACGATGGCACGTTACCAACCCCCCAACCTGTTACACATCGTCTTCGACAATGAGAGCCTGCTCTCCGTCGGCGGCTTCCCTACAGCGACCTCCACTGGCACCGACCTCGCGGGCATCGCTCATTCATCCGGCATCCCCCGCGTAATGGAAGCACATACACCTGAAGCTCTCAAAGAGGCCGTAGAAGATGCCCTGGCCAGCAACATGTTAACGACCATCATCTCCAAGGTCGAGGCTATCGGCCCAAAATCATTTATCATGGACTTACCGCTTTTAGAGAATCGCTTCCAGTTCAAACGCAGTCTTGAAGCTATGCGTCAAAAGCAGGGGCGTTAAAGGACTATTTCCTAAAACAGAAAGGATTTTTATGGAAGTTTTGACACAACTACTTGAAGCACTTGTCTCCGGCCACCTCAAGATCGTCGATCTCACCTCACCATTGGAGCCAGAAACGGCAGTGATCGACCTGCCACCTATGTTTGCACCCTCACCAGGATTAACGCTCACCGAGATTTCTCACTATGACAAGCGAGGGCCAGCTTGGTACTGGAACGTGCTCAACCTGGGCGAGCATACCGGCACGCATTTTGACGCACCAATCCACTGGGTCACTGGCAAAGACTTGCCCAATAACTCGACCGATACTATTCCTCCACGCAAGTTCATCGGCCCGGCCTGTGTCATTGATGTGACCGCCGACGTCGCACAAAACCCGGATTTTTTGCTGACTATTGATCGCGTAGAGGCTTGGGAAAGTGAGCATGGTCGTATTCCCACGGGAGCGTGGGTACTGATTCGCACGGGATGGAGCAAGCGCACTGGTCGCGAAGAATTTCTCAATATCCAGTCCGATGGCTCACACAATCCAGGGTTTCACCCCTCATGCTCACAATACCTTGCCAAAGAACGTGACATCCTCGGCGTTGGCGTGGAAACGGTCGGTACCGACGCCGGACAAGCTGGCGGCTTTGACCCACCCTTCCCCAGCCACACATTTATGCACGGTGCTGGCCGCTTCGGCATCACCAGCCTGATGAACCTCGATCAACTTCCACCAACGGGGGCCATCGTCATTGCCGCCCCGCTCAAAATCGTCAACGGCTCCGGTAGCCCACTACGTGTGTTGGCCATTACGCCGTAATGGAGTAGCAAGCGTAGGGCGCGATTTATCGTGGACACAGGCCGATACATCGGCGGTGGCGGCGATAAATCGCGCCCTACGCTTGCTTACAATTGACTTCTTGCCATCCCTCATGTATACTTTTTGTAGATACATCGAACCCCCTTGTAATTTGGAGACACTCTTGAAATAATAGTGAACACAGCATACCGCAGTACCAATAGCATCGTGTAGCGGCCATATATACAACCGCTCACCTCTTATGAATGAACTTACTGCCGTGTGTCGTGCTCACCGGATTGTTTACTTTGTGGACAATCGTGTGCTTCCAGACCTCACCCCTCCATTCCCAATGCTTCATCCTGATTGATGGGCTTCGTGAATTGCAAGCACGGCACAACATACGGCCTCGAAAGCAAAGCGAGGTAGACTTTTTATGTTAGTGACTGTACGCAACCTGACAAAATCATATGGCGCAATACACGTCCTTGATGATATATCCTTTGTTATCAATAGCAGTGACCGCGTGGGTATCGTTGGCTCCAACGGCGTCGGCAAATCGACGCTGCTGAAAATCCTGGTCGGAGAGGAAGAGCTTGATAGCGGCTCGTTTGCCTATGCACCCTCCAGCGAGGTGGGCTATCTCCCACAGACCACGCCTGAATTTTATGGACGCACAATGCAAGATTTGATCCTCGCGTCGGTTGGCAATCTGCGCCAATTAGAAGAGAGCATGCGACAGATCGAAGCTCGCATGACTATGGCTAGCAACGAAGAACTGGCGGCATTGTTAGAGGAATATGGACAAGTCTCGACAAAGTTCCAGGATCGTGGCGGCTATGACCTCGACTATAAAATTGACACTATCCTGGCAGGCTTGCGTATCGCGTACCTTCCGCGCACGCAGGAGGTGCAGACACTTTCTGGCGGCGAGAAAGCACGCGTGGGACTTGCTACTTTATTGCTCAAAGCACCTGACCTGCTCTTATTGGATGAGCCGACCAATCACCTGGATTTCGCCAGCATGGAATGGCTTGAAAGCTACCTTTCGCACTATTCCGGTGCTATAGTAATGGTTTCCCACGATCGGCAATTCCTCAATTGGACGGTGAACCAGGTCTTTGAGATTGACGAACATGACCACCACATCAAAAAGTACGAGGGCAATTACGACGCGTATGTCCTGGCTAAGGCGGCAGAACGGGCTAAATGGGAGGAAGATTACGAGCGACAACAAGAAGAGTTGAAAGAGTTGCGCAAACGCGTGCGGGAGACGGCACGACAGGTTGGTCATAGCTATCGTCCACCACGAGATAACGATAAGTTTGCACGCTACTTCTTCGCGCAGCGCGTTGATAGCACCGTCTCACGCAACATCCGTGCCGCCGAGGAACAACTCAAACGCATCGAGGCCGATCCCATTCCCAAACCACCGGAATTGATACGAGTCAGTTCGCACTTCAACACGGAACCGCTACAATCTCGCGTGGTCGTCCGTGCCGTACAGCTTACGAAAAGTTGGGGCGAACGGTGCATTCTACAAGAAGTGAGCTTTACCCTCGCGCAAGATGCACGTATTGTGCTCATTGGCCCCAATGGTGCCGGGAAAACTACCCTGTTCAAGTTACTGATAGGAGAGGAGGAACCCGATAGCGGCGAGGTACAGATTGTCAGCAGTGCGCGTATCGGCTACCTGCCGCAAGAACCGGTTGATCTTGACCCATGGAAAACGGTGCTTGAAACCTACCGCTATGGCCTGATAGGCTATGAGGCGGAGTTTGTGGCGAAGCTGATCGGCTATGGCCTCTTCCGCCTGGAAGATATGCACAAAACCGTCGGGCAGTTGAGCGTTGGGCAGAGGCGCAAACTGGAAATCGCCTGTCTGATGGCCCAGGAACCCAATGTGCTCTTCCTGGACGAGCCAACCAACTATATCAGCCTGGATGTCCTCGAAGCCTTCGAGTCATCCATCATCAATTTCCCCGGCCCGGTCATCGCCATCTCACACGACCGTTGGTTCATCCAACGCTTCGGTGGCAAGACATGGGAACTGTCCGATACAAAGCTGGTTAAAGATACAGTTATACAGAGTGTATAGCCCAGACATGTGGAGAGAAGGCTTCCCGTGAGCGGACTGGAGAGCGGTTCTGCCTGTCATCCTGAGCGAAGCGAAGGATCTGGCTCGCCGGGCGCAGAGATCCTTCGCTGCGCTCAGGATGACAGCTCGTATCTCCAAATGTCTGTGTCTAGCCCATCAACCTTGACGTTAACGTTAATGTTATGCTATAATAAGAACGTACCTGATAATATATGTCCTCTTTCTTCTATCTTTCATTTGGGAGGATAAACATAACTATGCTGGCGACAGATAATATTGATAACACACAAAATCTTGCTATAGATGATGGACAAAGTCTCTACACCATTGAGCAGGTAGCAACGCGCACAGGATTTACCAAGCGTACCTTGCGTTATTACGAAGAAGTTGGTTTGCTACCCCCAACTGGTCGCACAGAAGGCAACTATCGCCGTTATAGTGAAGACGATATGCAACGGCTGGAGCGCATAAAAAACTTGCGTGACTTGCTGGGCTTCTCGCTGATCGATATTCGCGAGCTATTAGAGGCAGACGACGAACGTGATCAGATCAAAGTTGCCTATCAGAATGAGACAGATACAATGGCAAAAATAGCCCAGTTAGATCGTGCTGATGAGATTATTCATAGTCAACTGCATCTCATCGAGCAGAAGCTGACAGGTTTAGAGCAAATGAGAGCTATGCTCCTGGCAAAAATGGAGCGTCATAACAAAAAACGTCAAGATTTATTGAATAATAGATAATTATCCTAGATTGGAACCCTGGTCTTATGCAAACCTTACCCAAAAGCGCGGTAGGTACTAAAAGTGGTACTCTGCCAATACTCAAAGAGCAGCAGGCAAAAGGCCTGCTGCGAGCTTTTTTAGCACTACGACATCGCAATTTTCGCCTCTTCTGGTCTGGTCAACTCATTTCATTAATGGGAACCTGGATGCAGTCCATTGGACAATCCTGGCTTGTGCTGGAACTAACGCATAGCGCGTGGCTGCTCGGCCTCGTTGGTGCTTTACAATTCTTACCGGTCATGCTGTTATCGCTCTTTGGCGGTGTGCTTGCTGATCGCCTACCGAAGCGGAAAGTGTTACTCTTTACACAATCTTTTGCCATGGCACAAGCATTTATAATGTGGATACTGGTGGCTTCAGGACAGATACAACTCTGGCATGTACTGATATTAGCGGCATTGCTTGGCCTGACAAATTCACTTGATATGCCTACAAGACAGGCTTTTGTCGTCGAAATGGTGGGACGCGAAGACCTGCCCAACGCTATCGCACTTAATTCATCGCTCTTCAATATGGCGCGTATCGTTGGCCCTGGCATCGGTGGACTCATCATTGCCTGGCAGGGAGTAGGTCTGCTCTTCCTGTTGAACGCGCTTAGTTTTATTGCCGTCCTCATTGGCCTGGCCATGATTGATATGTCAAAGCTACACGCTCAGGTCAAGCGACTAGTGGTACCAGATGACATGCACAAACAAAGCACCTTACAGAGCTTACGTGAGGGTCTAGCCTACGTGCGCCGCACGCCATCCGTCTTACTTATTATCGTTGTGATTGGCGTCATCTCGTTGTTTGGCATCAACTTTAATGTTGTATTACCGCTATTCGCCACGACCGTTCTGAATGTTGGAGCAACAGGGTTTGGCTTCATCTCATCAGCCTTCGGCATAGGTTCACTCATCTGTGCCCTCTGGTTAGCCTGGAGCAATCATAAGCCCACGATTCTCTACGTTGTCGGTAGCGGACTTGCTTTTAGTGTCATCCTGGCCCTTTTTGCAATTTCGCAATCCTATGCGCTATCGCTGCTGTTAATTGCAGGTGTTGGTTTTGCGCAGATCGCCTTTTCAGCCACCTCCAATACAACCTTGCAAACAGTCACTCCTAACCACCTGCGCGGCAGGGTCATGAGCGTCTATATGCTGGTCTTTGCTGGTAGCACACCGCTGGGCAACTTGTTCACTGGTGGTTTGGCACACTGGTTTGGCGCACCTGGTGCATTGCTCATCGATGCAAGTTTGTGCATCATTGCCGCTGTTGTTGCCTGGATCATACGAAAGCCCGCGGAGAGAAGCCTTGCGGAATCAACCCGACTTGCTGATTAAGTGGCACATTCTGCCTCTGACCATAGCTGACCAGCAGCAGCACATCGACCAGAGCGAGCGGCTCCTTGCCGAGGCAGAACCGGGGCAACCAGCAACGCTCTATTGGTCGATGGCGGAGCCTACTGGCCTGGTGCTGGGCTTCTCTCAGAAGCCCACTGTGCTCAATCAGGAAACCCTGGCAGAGCAACCGCTGCCCATCTATCATCGTAGGGCGGGGGGAACGGCTGTACTGGTTGGGCCTCAACTGCTCAGTCTGGATGTTGTCCTGCCCGCTGGACATCCCTTAATTTTAGCCGACATTGTGGAATCGTATGGTTGGTTTGGTGAAGCATGGGTGCAAGCTCTGCTGGCTCTGGGTATCCAGACACGCGCCATCCCACCCGACGAAGCACATGAACAACGGATACTGCTCAAACAAGCAGAGACAAGCTGGCGTGAAGCACTGCTGCGTCGCGCCTGTTACGGCTCCCTATCGCCCTATGAAGTGGTGGTAGGGCAGCGCAAACTGATCGGGCTGGACATGGTGCGCCGCCGCGTTGGCACACTTTTACAGGCGGGTATTTTACTACATTGGGAGACCGAAACATTAGCCCAACTGCTGGGCCATTCACCGGAGGAACAAGACATCTTGCGCACGGGTCTGCTCGAACGTGCCGTTGGGCTGGACACACTCGCTGGACGCAGTATCAGCGCGGAAGAAGTCATCTCCGCTTTTGAAAATGTGCTCTTCGCGATGCAATGAGAAAGATTCCCATGCTTGACACCTGAATGGACAGCATCCTATACTATGAAGAACTAAATTTCAAAAACGTATTACGAGAGGGTTGTTACCATGGCAAATACAAGTGCGCCTGGCGCACTACAAGTTATTACGACTCCTGATTACGAGGCGATGGTCGTTGGCGCACATCCCGACGACGATGATTTCGCGGCTGCGGCCACCAGCGCACTGTGGGCCAAGCAGGGCAAAAAAGTTGTCTGGGTTATTATGACCGATGGTGCCGAAGGCAGTGAAGTACCAGCATTAGTCGATACCGAACTGATGGTGGAGCGCGAACAAGAACAGCGTCTGGCTTGCGAAGTCTACGGCGTGCAAGCGGTTGAGTTCTTACGCTTCTCAGATGGACACCTGACCAATAACGAGGAGGCTCGCAAAGCACTGGTACGCTTGATACGGAAATATCGTCCGCGTGTCGTCATTACGCATGACCCATCGCAGCATATCTTCGCTCCCGACCCGAATGAGAAACCCGAAGATACCGCCTACCTGAATCATCCCGACCACCGTGCGACAGGCAATATCGTGCTGGATGCCATCTTCCCCGCCGTAGGCAATCCCCGTGCCTACCGCGAACTGTTAGCGGAAGGGTATCCTCCATTTCGCGTGCATGAACTCTATCTCTTCCACTCAGAGCTAGACAACACCTATGTTGATGTCACCGAAACCATTGACCTCAAGGCCAAAGGACTGCAATGCCACGCCTCGCAATTCGGTACTGACACATCAAAAATGCTGGAACGCGTGCGCCATTGGGCTGAGGAGACGGCGAAAGAGGCCAAAGAGAAAAAAGGCCTGGAGATGCAGTTTGCCGAAGCGTTCCGCCGCGTCAAGCTGTTTGTGCCAAAGAAGGAAGAAGTTCTTACAGAAGGATAAATGTAACCGCACATGAAAAGGCAGCGTCGGCTCAACCGACGCTGCCTTTTCATGTTCAATTGATTGCTATTAGTTGGGCGTGGGGACGGCGTAGAAGCCCGCCCACCATTGGTTAAATTGTCCACGGGTGAGCGAGTGGCGATTATAGATAGACGAGTCTGCCAGGAAGACGTTATTGGCGTTGCCGCCCGTTACGACAACGATATGACCGCCATCGTATTTAGCGGGAGGCCAACTGACAATCACCGGTCTCCCATGATTGGCAATATCGATGATAGCGTTAAGCGATAAATTGTACCCCCACGTTGTTTTGAAGTTAAACCGAGTCATCGTGCGTGCAACGCCGATATCCTCCATTAGCCCCAATTGAGGGGTGATCTCACCAATGCTCGATTCCACTTTCAAAATATCGGTGATACGGTAGTGGTGCCCATATGAGTTGATGACTTCGGTAAAAGCAGCAGCGGAGCAGGCAGAATACGCCCATGTATTATATTCGCTGTTCGAGCTATATTGATTCGGGTCCAACTGGCCAAGGCGTGCCAACGCTGCTGAAGCGGCATAGGGAATTTGTGGGGAGCTTTGCTGGGATGAAGAATTGGAGGGCTGGGTAAAAGAGGACCAGGGAAAAGCACCAATCAGCGTAGCATTCGGCATTACCATTCTCATTAAAAACGTGAAGAGAAGGTAGAAAGAGACTAAGATAAGAAGGATGCCCAACCAGGGTGTAGGTTCGCCACGACGACGCTTGAAGATGCGATTCACCGAAAGCGATTGCCATAGATCGGCCCATGTACGTTGCTCGGTATATTCAACTACCTGACGGACTCGAACAGGTTGTCGCAGCATGGGCTGTCTCATCACAGTCCGACTGGCACGACGTATCACCCGGTCAACAGAGTATGCCGCGGGGTAATCTGTTTGCCTGTGGCGCACCTGTGTTTTCTGATGAGATGAGAGGAGGTATCCGACAACGATAATGACAAAGGCAATGACGGCAAGTGGCATGAGCACAAACAAAGGCATCGGAAAGCAGCTCCTACTAATTCAAGCAACACTTGTCAATGGCAACCACGAGAGTTTTCTACTACAGTGTGTAGTATACCATTACATTTCAACGTAACGCAACTTATTACCCAAAGATACCAGGGAGTTTTGCGGTTGAAAGGCCAACCATATTAGGATATGATAGAGAGTGAACTACATCGAACATATAGTGAGGTAGTAAGGATAAGAGAAGAGAGCATGTATATTTATTATATTTTGCGCGGCACTCAGGCTGGCAAGCCAGCGGAGTTGGAAGGGGATATCGACGAGGAAAACTTCCCTGCCGTAGACCTCAGCGATGGTAAGGCGTTTTTGGCAGCCCTGGTAGAGAAGGTGAACCACGAGGCTGACTCGGCGGGAAGCTGGGAAGAGGCCGAATTGACAGACTCATTCTTTAATATTGAGGACAGCTACATTTTCTTTGATGGCCGCTGGATGCGTCGCTCTGACGCTCCGTGGCGCAGAGATAGAGCGAATTAGGGGGAACCTATGAAACCAGCATTGCTTGTCATTGATGCTCAAAATGAGTACTTTGCGCCCCACGGAAAATGGGATTGAATTAGTAGTAATAAGTGTTGACATTTATATACGTTCATGCTAAAATAGAGACATGAGATTAAGTCAGTATGCAAAGAAAATGGGCGTCAGTTATAAAACCGCCTTTCGTTGGTGGAA
>JBPCJY010000258.1:0-45966 GCA_051004815.1 Ktedonobacteraceae bacterium | reverse complement strand
TTCTTTTGGGGGGGGCGTGTCTCGGGTGTTTTTTTTCTTTTCTCCGTCCCCCCCCCCCCCCCCCTCCCCCCCCCTCAACTATAAAAACCTCTATCTGCGAATCCTCCTACACCGCTTCCGCCTCGGTTTCGGTAGCTTGAACAGAAGTGATGGTGGCTGCGTCGAGCGGCAATACCTGGCAGGCACTGGGCGCGAACGAGAGAACTACTTTTTGGGCGACGAAGAAATCGCGTGCTTGCTGGCTGGGAATATCGGCGGTCAGTACATTGGTGGCGTTGACGCGCACATGGAAACGGGTAAATGGCCCCAGGAAGGTGCGCAGTTCGATAGTTCCCGTGATATGATTGCCAACACCATTGGCACTAGCGTCTATGGCCTCATTAACTGCGTTAAGGGTTACTTCTTCAGGGCGTACCAGGACTAAGACCTTGTCGCCATCGCGTAGTGGTTGCATGGGGGCAACATGGAGCGTCTGGTTTTCGAACTGGCAGAGGCCTTCCGCCGCTGACTCCAGTACGCCACGGAAATGGTTGCTGGTGCCAACAAAGGTGGCGGCAAAGACGGTACGCGGGTTGCTGTAGATCTCTTCGGGCTGATCGAGTTGTTCGATTTTGCCTTTCGCCATGACGGCGATGCGGTCGGAGATGGCCAGAGCTTCTTCCTGATCGTGTGTCACATAGATGGCTGTCATTTTCAGTTGCTGTTGAATGCGGCGAATCTCATTGCGCAATGAAACACGCACTTTAGCATCGAGTGCTGAAAGCGGCTCATCCAGCAGGAGCACTTTTGGTTCTACGGCCAGAGCACGCGCCAGGGCGATGCGCTGCTGTTGGCCGCCAGAAAGCTGATATGAATAGCTATTGCCTTTTTCGCCGAGGCCGACCAATTCCAACAATTCAGCACAACGTCGTTTGATGACATCTTTGGGTTGATGTTTAATGGTCATGCCGAAGGCGATGTTTTGCTCGGCAGTCATATGGGGGAAGAGGGCGTAGGATTGAAAGACCATGCCCATGGGGCGTTTGCTGGCGGGACGGCGCGTAATATCCTCATCGTCAAGCAGAATGTTGCCTTCGCTGGGGACTTCAAAACCGGCGACCATGCGCAGAATGGTGGTTTTGCCGCAGCCACTCGGCCCCAACAGGGTAAGAAATTCACCCTGTTCAACAGAGAGAGATATGTGATCGACCGCGGCAAGCTGGCCGAAATATTTGGTGATACCATCTAGCTCAAGAAAAGCCACGATAAACTCCTTTAGGCGCAATAAATTGCATCCTCTACTGAGTGTAATGAATTACACCCTACTTTGTTGCTACGATGTCAATCTGACCCTCTTGTTTGAGAACGCCGGGTCTGCGCACAAAAAAGATGATGGCAAGTACACAGAGAAGCGTCAGGATGAAACTGAGAATAGACAACGATGCCGCTTTATGCGGGTCACTTTGGCCCGTTGCGTTCAGGTAGATAGGAAAGGTATAGAGGCCGAAGAGACTGGCCAACGTAAATTCGCCCATCGCGGTTGAGAATGTCAGCAAGGCGGCACTGATGACGCCAGGTAGGATGTTAGGTAGCACAATGGTAAGGAATGTGCGCCACCAGCCGCTGCCAAGGCTATAGGCGGCCTCGGTCAAAACTTTGGTATTGATGGCACGCAGGCTATTGTCAATGGGACGATAGACGAATGGTAGCGAGATGATGGCATATGAACAGACCAGCAGTGGTGCTGTATTTACGATGTTAAAGGGATCATTGCTGAGCACAGGTACTAAACCGAAGGAAAGAATACTTACCAGCGTGTTAGGCGTTCCGTAGACTTCAACCAGGCCCAGGGCCATGACAATAGCTGGTACTGCGAACGGCACAAGCGAGAGAAAATCCAACAATGGGCGTGCCTGTGGTAGGCGTAACTGCACCCAATACGCGGTTGGTGTGACCAGGGCAATGCTCAGAACGGTGGCAGAGAGTGCCAATTCAAGCGAGAGGATGAGCGTCTTGGAAAAGTCGGGATCGGCGAAAATCTGCAAATATGAATTGAAATTGACCGCTTTGCCATTGGAGAGGCCGAAAACAAGTGTCGCGGCCAGCGGGACGATAAGATAGAGGGCGACGAGGATCAAGAATATTTTGTCCAGCCCTATGCGCCAACGTGCGGGCTGGTTTTTCAGCGTTGTAGTACCCATGTTATCTCCCCTGCCAGACACTGACACGACGTAACATAGCAGTGTAAAGTGAAACTGCTATGAGAAGGACAACGATCATGCCGACAGCCAATGCATTACCCAGGCCAGTATCAATGTCCACGTTGCCATTTACGACGAAGCTGATTAAGATTGGCACAATGTTAATGTTACCTTGTGCCAGGGCGTAGGCAGTTGCGAACGCGCCAAAAGAATTTGCGAAGAGTAACATAGTGGCAGCGATGAGCGACGGGAGTAAGATAGGGAAAGCGATGCGCCGCCAGTAGGTAACATTTGAGGCTCCCAGGTTGGTGGCAGCCTCTTTCCATTCGGGTCGCAAAGCACCGAGGGCCGGCACTGTAATCAAGATCATCAGTGGAAGTTGAAAATAGATGTACACGATAGCGAGGCCCCAGAAGGAATACAGACTAAAGTTCAGGCCATTATACAGGTCGATATGGAACCAGTTGAGCAGCAGAACGGTGACGAAGCCGGTAACACCGAGGGTCGCGACGAAGGCAAAGGCCAGCGGGACACCGGCGAAATTTGCCGCGATGCTTGAAAAACCGATGAGAAAATTGCGTAGCCAACCAGTACGGAGATTGTAGACACCATAGGCCGCGAAGAAACCGATAATGGCCCCAATTAAGGCGGTAATCAGGGAAAGCATGATACTGGTTTGAAAGGCGTGGAGATTACCTGAACCGGAGAGCATGCGTTGATAGTTGTTGGTGGTGGGTGCGCCTGTAGTGCTATCAACAAAACTGCCCTCGATAATCATGACGGCGGGCAAAAGTTCAAAGAGTAGGCAAAATAACAAAAACGGTACAAAGCCGAGCCAACTGGTAATAGCATAGCTCCAGTTGATACTGGACAGCTTCCTGGTCTTTTTGCGAGATGGCACAACGGCCATTGCCTGGCTCGCTGTGTCAGTCTCAGCCGGTAGTTGCATGAAACCACCTCCTACTTGATACCATATATGGGCGCGATACAGGAGCGTTTCAGGTTCCGTGAGGAAGCGAAAAGCTTGCTCTATCGCGCCCATACAGGTACAGTGCTTCTGTACCTTTAGTTTACACCATTTTCAATTGATCGGCTACTGGCCAAGCACCTGTGATTGCCAGTTTTGCGTCACCACACTGGTTGCCGTATCAAGTTTGCTGAGATCGGTGACGAACTTGACGTTCGCATATTGATCTGCTGATGGCAGTTTCGAGGCAAGGTTAGAGGGTATCTTGCCAGTCGAAACCAGTTTTTGATAACGTGCGGGGTGAGCATAGCCTGTGAGATAGAACAACTGCCCTTCGTCAGAGAAGATGTATTCCATCCATAGGCGGGCTGCATAAGGATGAGGAGCCGTCTTATTCACGATGGAGACGTATGGTCCCGCAATGGAACCATCGGATGGGATGACTACTTTGAGATTTGGCTTGCCCGCGAGTTGGTCGCGGAAGCCCAGACCCAGGTAGTCCCACATGATACCGATGGCAACCTCTCCTTTAGCAATGTTGGCAACGCTAGAGCGTGCTGGCGTAAAGTTCCCCTTCTTTTTTAACTGCACAAAGAAGTCGATGCCAGGTTGAATGTCGTCCATGCTTCCACTTTGTGCCAGTGCTGCCGTGTAAACGGCAATGAAAGCATCATTGGCCTGACGTGGATCACCGTCGATGCCAACCATGTTCTTGTAATTATTATTGAGTAAGTCCTTGAAGGTGGCTGGCGGGTTTTTTACAATGTCGGTGTTGATGACAAATGCTTGCGCTCCCCAGTATTCCGTACACCAGTTACCGTTGGCATCTTTCAGGTTTGCTGGAATGTCATCCCAGTAGGAGTGCTTGTAGGGTGTCACAAGCCCTTGTTGCATGGCTTTAGGGCCAAACGCAAAGCCGACGTCACCGATATCACCATGAGGATGCTTGGCAGAGTTCTTGAAGACTTCAAGCTCTTGCGCCGATGAATATTCGGCCTCGGCCTTGTAATCAACGGTGACGTACTTGCTGGAATAGCCCGCCAGGATATCTTTATAGTCAGCCCATTCCGGTGGTATGCCAATGGCTTGCAGACCGCCCTCTTTTTTGGCATTGGTAATCAGCGTTTGCATGTCAATGGGACCGGCCATATTGGCGGTTGATGTCGTACCTGTGGATGTAGAGCTGCCACAAGCCTCTAGAAAGGCGGAAAGGGCTGAAGCAGAAAGACCAAGTGCTGCAGCACGCTTGATAAATTCACGACGGTTGTGTGGGGCAAACACGTTCCCAAGAAACTCTTGTTCCTGGTTGTTCATGAGGGACACCTCCTGATGCCTGAATTGGGTTAGACGGTCAAAATAGAACACTGCATGCACAAATGCGTGATGCAGCCGAGTGTATACTTGCATGTATGCGCACGTATCATCTACTTACTATACGTCATGATAAGCTCATTTATTCACAGGCAGGATAGAGGTGTAGGAATGCTTGAAATCACAATGCATGAGATATCTGGATTGAGTGTAACTGTTCGCTACGAACAAAACAATGTATAGAATATATATGGGAAAAGCTATGTCTATAGGTGTTTTTCATAGAAATTGGCATGCTTTTGTTTATTAACACACCGGATACCACCATTTAATGGTAACTTAATACATGGGTAGTAAGCTTTAGAAGCAGGAAAGAGTGTCAGTATTTTCCGTGGATGAATTACGAATAATTGCTATATATGCTTCCATCATGTATCATAGAGTAGGTATCATGTTCCATTATATACATTGTCTAGCAAAGAGGAAAAGGTCACATGGGCAATCAAAATCCATATGAGAACTATCCACAAAATCCTGATGGGCCAAATAATCAGCCGCCGCGTCCGGGAGAAGTGCCGCCGACAGAGGCGGTTGGGCCGGGCTATACCCCACAGTCATATCCGGCTACAAAATATGATCAACCGGGGGCTTATCTGCCACCGACTCAATACGATCAACCCGGTGCCTATCCACCACCTCCACCGTCTTATGAGCAGCCACCGGTGTATCCGCCGCCGCCACAATATCAGCAACCCGGTGCTTATCCACCGCCCCCACTACAATATCAGCAGCCGGTAGGTTATGAGCCACAGGGTGCCCGCGCACCCTACGCACCCTACGCACCCTATGCACCCTATGGAGTGCCAGGGGCGGCACCAACAACAGATCGCCGTGGTGGTTTTGCCATTGCCGGTCTCGTGCTCGGTATTATTAGCATTGTCGCGGCTATTTTTCCTATCTGTGGCTTTCCAATCTCGATATTTGGAATTATCATGTCAGCCCTGGGACGCCGCTCTCTCACAAAGCGGACGTTGGCTACGGTTGGGCTGGTATTGGCTATCATCGGTATTGTGCTGACGGTGTTGAGTTTCATCTATGGTCTTAACTATAGCGTACAGCATTATCAACAGTAGTATTTGAGGCTGTTTGCCATGTATAAAGATATCGTCGAAGAGTCCTGGGTCTACCAGCAAATTGTGCAACGCGGCTTGGAGCAAGGCTTAGAGAAGGGCTTGGGTCTAGGAGAGCAACGCGCCTTGGTGGCCATCATCCAGAGACGCTTCCCAGCCATTGTGCAAACGGCCAAGGAACTGATTGATGGCATTACCGATGCTGATACGTTGGAGAAGTTGGTAGGCGAGGTGAGCGTGGCTCAGGACGTGTTGCACCTTCTCCGCACACGGTAGCTCTAGCTGACGCCTTGGTAAAGAGCCAATAGCAGTACCTGATAGTATGCTCATGATATGCTAAAATACATACCATGAGTAGCTATTTTCATGCTTCCCCACGAATTATACACCGCCTCAAGCAGGTGCAGGCCTTGCTTGACCAGTTGCAGCCTGAAGAGGCTGCAAAGGCTGTGATTACGCCAGGTTCGCCGGAACCGCTTGGCGATATCATCGTTTTCCCTGGCTCGTTTAATCCTCCCACTACCGCACACTTGGCGATGCTCAAGCAGGCGCGGCAATTTACGCGTCAGCAGGCATTGTCGTCTAACACGAAAAGCACGATACACCTCTATGCCGCGCTGAGCAAGCACATTGTGGATAAAGAGCGCGTGGAGCGAGCGACACTGCTTGACCGGATTATGTTGACGGAGACGCTCTTGCGGCACAGATTGCCACATACTGGCATTATACTCTTTAACCGGGGGCTTTATGTTGAGCAGGCGCAGGCGGTACGGACTTCTTTCCCCAAAGTAAAAAGACTGTTCTTCCTGCTGGGCTTTGATAAGATTGTGCAGATACTTGACCCACGTTACTATGAGAATCGCGATGCTGCCTTGGAGCAACTCTTTGGATTGGCGCAATTATTGGTGGCACCACGGGGTAAAGATGGGATAGATGCGTTGAAAAGTCTGTTGGAACAGCCGCAGAACCAGCGATTCGCACGCTTTATTGCCGCGCTACCGCTGGGGAAGGCGTATCGCGATATCTCTTCCAGTCGTATCCGCCAACATAGTGACGAGTATTATGGTGATGAGCCACGAGAGGTGCGTCGTTTTATGTTGGAAACGCGTGCCTATGCGCTGCCCTTACGCCTGGCGAATGGCACGAGTGTCGATTATTACGAAGAACGGGTCAAGGCTATGAACGTACTGGTGCACGATTCTACCGTCTAAAGGTAAGTTTGCTGGTGCCAATCTGTACGATGTCTCCCTCGTTCAAGCGGCAACGACTGACTGGGCGGCCATTGACGAAAGTGCCGCTCACGGAACGATGGTCCTCTAACTCGTAGTTTCCATCCGGTAGCTGACGAATGGTGGCATGGAGACGACTCACGGCCAGATCTTCCAGGAAGATGTCACAGTCGCGGCTGCGCCCAATAGTTACTTCTGATCGTAGATCGAAGCTCATCGGTGCGCCACGCAAGCCGTTAAATTTCAGCTTGGCGATAGTGCCTGTATGAGAGCCAGAGATTTTACCCATGTGTAGCTCACGCCCCCTGGAGGAGGGTTGCTGAAATGGGCGCGTGGCCTCGTGAGAATAGAAGTTGAGCTGAGTATTGCCAAGGAGCAGTTCGTCGCCATCGCGCAAAATCTTCTCTTTGATAGAGCGTCCGTTGAGGAGGCTATCGCCACTGCCATGATCGTCGCGCAACACATAACCAACGTTGGTGTAGAGAATGCTGGCTTGTTTGCGGTGAACGGCGATATCCTCTAAAAAGAGATCGCATTCACGACTACGCCCAATGGTTGTACAATCCTTGCAAATCTCTACCCGTTTTCCCGCCTGTGGGCCATTTTGAATGACTAAATATGCTGTTGATAATTGCTCTTGCTCCATACTACCTCTCACTCTTATATTGGATAAAATATATTCCTAAATCAGCATCATCTATAGTGGGCAATATGGCTTTGGCTCTTGCTTCTCGGCCATTAAATTGTGGCCTGCCCTTCCATCTGAACTTGCGAGCATCATACCATGTGGGTACCTCAGAGACAAGTCCCCTCCACGTTTACCAGCCATGTAGCGTGGATTTATCAGCAGATCTGCACCACCGATAGTACGACCCTCTTCCGCGAGCAGTGTAACTGCTTCGTCGAACGTGGTAAGGCTATGATAAGCCACGATTTTCAATATAGATGGCATTACTTTCTATTTAACCAATGTTGCTAGTTGGAGAAGGGCTAGAGAGAGAACTGAGCAATAGCCAGTTTGCCGTCAGCCAGTTCGATCAGACAGTTGAGCATGGCTGCGAGATAGCCAAAGCGTGCTGTCAAGTACTTCTCCACGCGATGAAAGATTTTTTTGAGATGATTGACGACGGTGATCACACTGAAAACGCGCTCTACGATCATGCGCTCATTGCGTTGACCATGCTGACAAAACTGCCAGTTGAGCGGTTCTTCTCCGCGCTTGCGGAAACCCAAGTCGCTGAGAACCTCGGTTTGATCGGTCCACGCGGTTCCGACTTCCCGCAAGTGTTGATCGTGGGTGTCGGCGCTGGCCCATTGCCACTCAATGACCTGCCCTTGAGGGGTAATCAACCAACAGAGCTTGACGCCGACAATCCAGCGATGGTTGCTGATCCCTTTCTGGCCGATTTGCGCGGGGCTGCGCCCTTGGCGAATCGGGTGGATCAATTCGATGCCGTAGCTATCAATCACACTTTCTTCCTGCGGCGCGACCAGAAAGTGGTCGGTCAAGGCTTCATACTCCGCCAACAAACGCAAAAGACGCGAGCATTCGGGCAACTTGGGAAACAAGTGCAACCAGTCTCCTTTCAGCCAGCGGTAAAACGCACGATAGTGAACGCCTTTGAGTGTAAACAGGATGCCAATCGTGACAATTTCACTGGGATACAACTTCGCATTTTTGCGCTTGTTGACATGCGCCAATTTGTCGTCTACCATACAAAAGAGTCGAATGATTATCTCTTCGGTTCGCATCAGGTTGTGCTCCTTTTCGCCATAGTTTTGCTCTTGGCTCAAGAATCGCACAACCTTCTTTCTTTTGCAAACCCTACCTTTCAACTAGCAACATTGGTTATTTAATAGATAGAGCATCGCTTCTAATACTCCACCGGCGATGGCGCGTGACTTATCCGAGATGGTGAAGCAATGCTCACGGGCGGCACGCGGATCAATATCTCCGATCTTCATGCCATGGCTGGCAGGGAGACCGTCTCGGACGAGTCCGCGCAGTATACCAGCAATGGTGGCAAGCACAGGTACTTCACTGCCGCTATCCTCTGCTTTGACGATGGCGACTGTTTCACCTGCCTGGACCAGATCACCGATCTGCCGCCTGCCAAAGAGGGTGCCTGCACAAGGAGCACGCAGTAGACGTTCGATGGTATAGCCACCGATAGCTCCTGGCTTGCCAGTATTGGGCGCGGCGGTGCCAGAGAGATAGACGCGTCCGAGGTTATGACCACGGTTCGTTTCGATGACGACATGGACATCTTTACCGGCTTCATAGCCGGGGCCGAGGGCGATGACAATGGGGGCATCATTGATAGTGATGCCGCTATTGTATTTTGAGAGTGTGGCCTCGACCAGTACAGTGGGGCGAAGCTCTTTGAGCAATATGCCGTTGGGGTCAACAAGTATGGGTACGTGTCCTTTGGCGAAGAGTGCATGTATCTCTGTTGGCGTAGTAGCCAGTTGTGCTGTGACGTCTTCAACTGTGACGGTACCAAGGGCGACTGCTTCCGCGAAGGCGACAGTGCGGCGCACTACCGTAGGGTCTGGTAGCTCCGTGGCCAGGACGCTAAAACCGGCGCGAGATAGGCGATGAATGACGCCTGTGGCCAGGTCGCCCGCACCTTTGACAGCGACAAAACTACACTCCATGGTTGCTCCAGACTAGTGATCGGATAGAGCTATGCATTTAGTGCCAGCCAACATAGCGCAACGCTTGCGATATCTCCTGTCCTGCCTGGGCCACGGCACCAATCAGTTCCGCTTGTTTGGGGCGACAGCGTTCACTGGGGCCACCGATAGAGACCGAGGCGACAACGGTACCAAGATGGTCAAAAATAGGGGCTGCGACGGCATCTATGCCCTCTTCCAGTTCGCCACAAGAGATGGCGTAGCCGAGCATGCGCACACGACGTAGCTCTTCATGCAGGAGGTGGGGGTTGGTAATGGTGCTCTCGGTATACCTTGTCAATTTGGCGTGGCTCAGGATTTCGCGCAGACGTACTTCCCATTGATAGGCCAGGAGCACCTTGCCCGTGGAGACGGCGTGCGCGGGCAGATGCTGGCCAGGAACGTTGACGGCCCGCACAACAAAATAAGAGTCTTCGGTGTCGATGATTACCGCTTCCAGCCCTTCCAGAACCGCGAGATGAACCGATTCATGCGTTTTGTCACGCAGCTCCATCAATATTGGACGGGCGGATTTCCTGACCGTGTGGGAGCTGAGAATGCCAGCGCCAAGGGCGGTGATGCGCAGACTGAGGGCATATTTATGGCTGTCCTCATCCTGTACCAGTAAGCCTTCATTCACAAGAGCGGTGACAAGCCGATGAGTGGTAGATTTCGGTAATCCCGTAGTCTGCGCAAGGTCAGTGATGCCCAGTAGTCCCTGCGAGCCGAAGGCTCGTAGGACGCAAGCGATACGATGGACAATCTGAACCGTTTTTTCGCCCGCCAGGGGTTCTCCATGTCGCATAAACTTCCCTCTATCGCTCGTATCAGGCTGACCAATGTGTTCCGAAGAGTGGAATACGGTTCCACTCTTGCATGGAGAAAGTATAGCTATTAGCAAGGAGGGTGTCAATAGAGAACTAGCACACTCATCTATGCAAGTTGTATGATAGACCTGGTTAGAAAATACCGTTTACTTCATTTATAACGAAACGAGGAGGAACTTTCCTTTTATGGCAATGCAGATAGGTCAGCAGATTACCGTCGATTTTGATGTACCGGCACGCATGAGAGATGGCGTGGTCTTACGCGCCAATGTGTATCGACCGGAGGGTGAGGGCCAGTGGCCGGTTTTGTTAACGCGTTTACCGTATGGGAAAGATTTTCCATTGGGTTCGTCTGTGTTGGATGCCGCACAGGTGGCGCGGCGCGGCTATGTGGTCATCGTACAGGACACGCGTGGACGTTCGATGTCCGAAGGTGAGTGGTCGCCCTTTGTCAATGAGGCATTGGATGGCTATGATACTATCGAGTGGGCTGCCAACTTGCGTTATAGCAATGGCAAGGTTGGGATGTATGGTGCCTCCTATTTTGGCTTTACCCAATGGTCGGCAGCAGTGTTGCAGCCACCGGCTTTGAAAGCAATGGTGCCGTATATTACCTGGAATGATCCATTGAATGGGTTGATTTTTCGCGGTGGGGCGATGGAGCTAGGCGTGGCGGCAAGTTGGAATCTTATGATGGGGCTTGATGTGCTCATGCGTCGTCATCGCGCCGACCCACAGGCTCTGGGTCGTGGTATTTACATGTTGGCGAAAGAGATGGATGCTTTGGGGACGCAAGGTTACTGGTCACTGCCACTGAAAGAATATGCCCCTTTTAAACGGCTTGATATTGCTCCTACCGTTTTTAGTACAATGGAGCACCCAATGGAGCGTGAATATGAGCAGATCGAGCCGCTCCACATTATTGGGAAGCATGAGCATGTGACGGTTCCTACGCTGAATGTGGGTGGTTGGTACGATATATTCCTGCAAGATACGCTCAGCAATTTTACGATTATGCGCGAACAGGGCAGTACGCCGGAGGCGCGGCAGAGCAAGTTGCTGATTGGGCCGTGGACGCACGGTAGTGCCACTAATGCGGTGGGAGAAATGAACTTTGGTTTCGGCGCATCGGCAGCATTCATTGATTTGCAGATAGACTTTGGCAGCTTGCAGGTGCGTTGGTTCGATCACTGGCTCAAGGAAAAAGATACCGGAATGTTGCGCGAGGCACCCATCAAACTCTTTGTCATGGGGGCGAATGTCTGGCGTGATGAGCAGGAATGGCCGTTGGCGCGTGCCGTCGATACACGCTACTACCTGCATAGCAGTGGGCAAGCGAACTCGACGAATGGGAATGGCACTTTGAGTACGGATAGTCCAACTGCGGAAGCTTCTGATCACTATGATTACGATCCGGCCAATCCGGTGATGACGCTGGGTGGTGCGTTATTGATGTCGCCGGAATATCGGCCTGGGCCATGGGATCAACGCCCTACTGAAAGCCGACAGGATGTGCTGGTGTATACAACGCCAGTATTAGAGCAAGATGTCGAGGTAACTGGCCCTATCAGCGTGCATGTGTGGGCCACTTCGAGTGCGCCGGATACCGACTTTGTGGCTCGCCTGGTGGATGTGCATCCCAATGGCTTCGCACAGAATTTGACGGATGGCATTATTCGCGCGCGCTATCGTCACTTTGCCAGTGGCGAGTCAGCAACGTTAATTGAGCCAGGGACAGCTTACGAATATGACATCGATCTCTGGGCGACCAGCAATGTTTTCAAAGCTGGGCATCGTATACGGCTGGATGTGACGAGCAGCAACTTCCCCCGTTGGGATCGTAACCCTAACACAGGTCACGATTTTGGGGTTGACGAGGAGGGAGTCGTCGCCCATCAAATGATCTTGCACGATCAGGAGCATCCATCTTATGTGGTGCTGCCAATCGTGCCGATTGTGCAAGCATAATATATTCCTGTCACGCCCAGTCAATGACCATGGCTCCAGAGGGTGATGGTGAGTATCATGCCAAGGATCAGGAGTAAGAGTACCACAAGGCCGATCACCAGGACGCCAAAAGCGGGTGAATGCTGTGAGGCACGCTGCGTTTTTGGCATAGTGTGAATTGGCACGGTGGGGGCGGTAGCGGTCTGTTCGGCTCGTGGCTCCTCGTTCGCGGGAGCCGGAGTCTTCTGGCCGTGCGGCCTGGTTTCCTCCATCGTTGCTACACGCGAGGTGGTGGATAAGAGTGTGGGGGCAGGGTGTGGTGTACGTGTTGGTAGTGCGATCCTGTTCATGATAGGTAGTTGCAGCGTGGAGCGGTTGCGCTGGTGTACTGCAACGGGTACTGTCTGCGGCTCAGGGGTCGTCATGTCCTCGATAGGTGCTTTTGCCTGGGCATGCTTTGTCGCCATTTGGAGCATGGCATCGTAGGCTTGTGCAAACTCTATAATACTGGGATAGCGTTGCTCAGGTTTCTTCGCCAGGGCGCGTAAAAACACCTCGTCTAGCTCACGCGGGAGCGATTTGTTGTGTGCGCTCGGCGGCATTGGTGGCGTATGATGGTGGTGATGCAACAACTGGCTGGCGGTACCCTCAAATACTGCACGCCCGGTTAGAAGCTGATAAATCATTACTGCCAGGGCATATTGATCGGCGGCGGGGCCAACCAGGACAGAGGTTGCGAGTGAGGGATCGTCAAATTGTTCTGGAGCCATGTACAGCGGTGTCCCGACCGAGCGGTGCAGCGAGCGTCCATTGCGATAGAAGGCGGCCAGGCCGAAGTCTGCCAGTAGCAGGTACGGTTGGCCTTGCGGAAAGATTTTTGTCAGCGTGGGATTTTGCCGTCCTCTGAGAGAGCTGCGTTCCACGCGAATTAAAAAATTCGTGGGTTTGATATCGCGGTGAATAATGCCGTGATCGTGGGCACACTGTAATGCCGCCGCTGCCTGTAGGAGGTAGTAGCCAGCTTCTTCAGCGGAGATGGGCCAGCCAAAACCAAATTGTTGTGTGCGTCGCTGCAACCAGTTCCACAGAGAGCCTTCGGAAAGATAGGGCATAACCAGGTACGTGATAGGTAGGCCACCAGACTCTATCGTTTCGTCGCCGAAATGATAAAGGGGTAAGATATGTTCATGTTCCAATTCCGCCACCGCTTGAGCTTCTCGCTCAAAGCGCAATGCCGCTTGTTTGCCTTCAGGCGTATTTGGAACAGCGCGAAGATCACCACAGACAACTTTAATTGCCACTTTGCGTCCGATGCGTGTGTGTTGAGCTAAATAAATATCGCCCATTCCACCGCTCTCGATAAGTTTGATGAGATGGTACCCACCGAGAGATTCCCCCGCCAACATATTCATTTCGCTAATCCTTATTTAGGAAAGGTAAGTAAGTGTCTGGATAGAAGAGAGAGAGTGCTTGTTACCTGCAAAGAAATCACTTCTTTTATTCAGTATACAGAGGGGGGTGAAATAGCGAGGAAGTTGATGAGAAGAATGTACTACGCACAATTTCGGGTTGTACGTAGTATCTGTGTGCAGTCATTTTACTGGTCAAGCCGTTGTAGTGTATCAGCGGCGGCGGTTGCGATTTCAGGGCGAGTCATGGTGAGATGTTGTAGTGCCTGGATGGCACTGTTGTCGTGGTATTGGGCGACCAATTGGCAGGCAAGGCGAGCATTCGCGTCGCGTGGGTCGTTCAATGCTTCGCGCACAACCGCCGTGCTCCGCATATCTCTACCGGTGGGATCGAGGTTTCTCAGAGCTTCCAGAACGTCGAGACGGACGTAGGGATCAAAGTCGTTGGCTGCGCGGACGATGAAATCGAACGCGGCGGGATCGTTCAACTTTCCCAGGGCGCGTACAGCAGCCCCATAGACGATGCTGCCGGGGATATCCTCGTCACCATTGGCCAGATTATCGTGTCGTTTGGGGCGTGCAGTGCGCAAGTTGATATTGACAGTGCGCTCTACTAGTTGCATCATTGGTTGTGCGGCCCGCCGATCGCCCAGTTGGCCCAAGGCATCGCAAATTGTTCCAATGCGAATGGCTTGCTCGCGTGTGCTGACGCGGGCGGCAGCATCAATGAGACTGAGCAGAAGCCCGATGGCGCGTGGTTCACGCAGTTCGGCCAGGACTTTCATGACCGGTACGGCAGCCTCCTCGTCCGCGCTTGCCAGAGCTTCCAGGAGGATATCGCGTCCGGGGCCATTCATCCAGCGTTCGATTTCAGGCATGAGCGGCAAGCAGGCGTAGACTGGCTCGATGATGCTCGTGTCTTGCATATTCCCTTGTGAAATCTCTGCCCAATAGCGACCAATGAGCATGGCCAGACGATGTACCGCCAGCACATTCTGCCAGTTTGGGGTAGTGCGAGCATGTTCGAAGAGCGCATGCGCGAACGAAGCTATGTCTTGCTCGAAGGCGATGGGGAGCGCATCTACCTCTGGATTGGGTTTCATGCTATCCTGCAATACCTGAGCAAAGATGAGGGTGGCCTGTAATGTGAGGCGTGGAGCAATCCCTTTGCCCCCGCGCAGATAGCGTTCCAAAGGAATGGAGCGGTAGATGGGAATGGCAATGTAGCTTTCCAGACCGCTGACGCGATCAAGGCCGCTTGCCAGGAGCAGTTCGTGGAAACGCGGCTGATTGAGCGTCAGACAAGCTTCCACGATATCGACTTTGGCCCATCCTTCTGCCTCTTTGAGTACGCTAACCAGGGCATGCAGTGCTGACGTGGTGGCTTGCTTTGCCAGGCTTTGGGTGGCATAGAGCGAGGTGTTGGGATACTGGGCCAGTTTGCCAAGCTCTTGCGAGATGTCGGGTGCTTTGTAGTTGCCCAGCATGAGAATGGCGTAGCGTTTTGCGCGGCCAATCATGGTGTCGGCAGGGTTGACCTCTAGCAAGAGATTCTGCTCGATGTCGCGCTTGATAATATTGAGCCAGACAGGAACGAGATTACCCGCACGGTCGATTTCGAGGAGAAATGGAACGAGAATCGGTGCCCATTGCGGGACTGAACCCACATTGAGTAGTGGAATGATGCTGTCAGCGGTATCCTGTACGGACGCTCCTCCCCAGCGTAGAGCGGTCACGAGAGTGGTAAACTCGGTGCGTAGTGCGGTCAGCTGCTGTTTGATGTCCGGCTCATCGATGTCAAGAGGTGTAACCGGACGGCGGGCCGCCAGATGCTCGATGGTGTCTGCCCGGTTCGATGAGCGTTGCGGTGCTGGTATCCCGATGCGCAGGTCAGTTGGTGTTGAGATAACCGGTGTCGAAGTATATTTTTCTTCAATAGCCAATTGCCCACGTTCATTTATGTTCGCGTTGGTGGGGTTGGTAGGCTCTGTCCGCTCAAGTCTGGTATCGGTCATAAATATGTAATCCTTTTACTGCATTCCCCTACTGCTTTAAAATACATAGCTCAGTTACATTGGCACATTGTACCGTCCAATGTCTTTCTGGTCAAGTATAGGTTTCTGAAATCCCCTCCTAACTGGGGGCGTGCTCCAGAGGTGCTGCCTTTCGCACGGCGGTCAGGATGACAATGGCAGCGAGTTATGAGTGGATTTCAGTAGGTTTCACCCCCTGCTTGTTGGGGATGAGCCTATACTAAAAATGAAGTTTTGTACGTGGTGTGAGCAGGAGGTAACGGTGTTGGAGGATGCGGAATTTCAGTATGCGGCGCAACAAATTGGCAATCTCATCGGCTGTGATACTGTGCAGCTTTTCCTCGGCTGCGCGGAAGCAGGAATGCGTCATCCTCTATTAAAAACATGTAGCATCACTGCTTATCGGATGGTGGGAAGTATTGGGCGGTTGCATGATAGCGTCTTGCTGCAAAATGAGCGGATACAAGCCCTATGTGATGCGGCTATACAGAGTGGGCAACTACAAAGCTTCGACAACAGGCAACACTATACTGAAGATATTCATATCCAAAGCATTGCTATTGTCCCGCTTGAACGGCCCGCGGGAGTATTAGGTTTTCTTCTTTTGACCGATCATCACACGAATGCTTTTTATCAAGGAGAACGCCTCCTGTTGCGATGCTATTTGCCTTCGCTAGCCCAAAAGCTGGAGGCAGCATTGTATCACTGGCGAGATAATCCTTCTTCTAGCAATGACAGTCAGCAAGTGACAGAGGATATATCGCAGCAAAGTACCGCCGTGGTACAAGTGCCTAAACGAGCGATGATGAGCCAGGAAAAAGAACAAGTACAAAGACAAGCATTAGACCGATTGAAGAACGAATTTATTTCGATGGTGAGCCATGAGTTGCGTAATCCACTGGCAGCAATTAAAGGCTATGCCGTGCTTTTGCAGGCGTACGGAATTCCAGCATCATCTGACGAGGGCGGTGTCACGGTAATGGGTCCGCAACGCCAACGTCAATACCTCGATAGTATTATGGAGCAGACAAAACATCTGGAGATACTCATCAGTGATCTACTCGATATTTCGCGCCTCCATGCTGGTCGCCTCATGTTGCGTTATCGCGATGTCAATGTGGCACTGCTTTGCCAGCGCGTAGTACAGCTTATTCAACAGAAGTACGATCAATCCTCTGTGCCGCACTATGAAATCACTTGCATGCTTCCACCAGACCTGCCCATGATATGGGCTGACCCCGACCGTGTTCAGCAGGTACTCACCAACCTGCTGGATAATGCCGTGAAATATTCCCCTCATGGCGGTAACATTGAGGTAAGTGCGACCACACAATGGGCAACCGGACAACAGGGTAGTGAAGAAAGTCTGCTAGCGATGAATGCAGATGGACAAAATCTGCTCATGCGAACTCCAGATGAAGTTTTTATCACTGTCCGCGATAATGGGATCGGTATAGTGCAAGAGCAACAGCAGCACCTGTTTCAGCCGTTCAGACGGTTGGAACATGCTCTTACGAACGAGATTCCTGGGGCTGGCCTCGGTTTATATATCACACGGAAGCTGGTAGAGGCGATGGAGGGTAGCATCACGTTAGATAGCTGTGAAGGCGAAGGAACGAGCGTGACCATAACCTTACCATGTGGAGCAAGGGATGCCAAAGCCAGCCGTAGCAAGGCGGTAGTGTTAACACCAATGTAAACTGATCTGTTACACAACCTGCTTTTAATGCTTGCTAATTATGGCTGCGTTTGCTATAGTGTCTCTAACACATCGATGTATTTGTTTAAAAGAGGACGAGAAATGCATATTGCTCTGCTTGAAGATGATAAAGCCATCCAAGAAATGCTGCGCCTCGTGCTACAGGATGAAGGTTATACGGTCACGATATTTCCTAACGCGGAAGGATGCCTGGAAGCTTTCTATCCGCTACATGCAGAGCTGCCGTTGCAACCTTTTCATCTGCTGATTGTAGATTGGCGTTTATCTGGTTCGGCTCCTGGAACCGAGGTGATACGTACCCTCCGTAGTGATAGCTCATTGCAAAACCTCCCGATTATTTTAACTACTGCGGCTGCCTTTAACAATAAGGAAGAGTTACAAGATTTACACGTCACACTGCTAGAAAAGCCATTCGCCGTTGATGAGATTACCAGCTTGATAAAGCAATTGGCGCAGCCAAAGCCGGGGACTGTGATAGACTAGAGGGTTCACCTGATCTTCCACTGACTTATTGGTCAGAGTTCCTCAAAAGTCGCCCTCCTACCACCAGATGGTGTTTTCCCGATCGCGCATGGGTCTTTGATAGGTTCTTTGTTGCGATGTATCAGTTGTATCAGTTGTATCAGTTGTAGCGGTTGTGTCGGACAGTTTTTTTGCTGCGAATGGTTAACGAAGGTGTGAAGTGGATGGTCTGTAATTTGGCAAGCAAGCAGGCACTGTGGAGAGTATACCATCCAAGGGGAGAAATTACAAGCAGTGGTATTCACCCTCCTGAATTATGCCACAACGAAATGGGCGGTACACTAAAGCTATTCGTCTATAGATAAGGATACGAACCGAGTACTGATCACTGGAGAGCGGTACTTTTATCCCAATTCTGGGGAAAATGGCCGCTTCCCTGCAAAACTACGATAGTATGAAGTCGCAAAGCTATAGGTTCAGTGACAGCAAGAGCAAACTTTGGAAGCTGGAGCTATCCATCAAGTGGCTTGCTGCAAGTCAATGTGAGTGCATTGCCTTAAAATAGTTCTCTTGAATTATATGGAGAGTGAGGCTGTGTTGCATGAGTCCGCAACCCATCACCCAAAACACCTTATTTTACGGCGATAACCTGAACATCTTACATCAGACATACCCGTTTACATCTCAGCGAGCGTCTGGTATACTGTCTGGAGAAGAGAAGAGTTTTATCGAGAGATTTCTGACTGAGACGGAGACTTTTTCCAGCAACCTGTAAGAGTATTTTTGATCAACCAAATGAGGAGGTACATATGCTTGATCAAGAAACGTCCTTTCCAGAAGAAAAGCTCTGTGCGACCAAAGTCGTTCTCATCGCAGAAGATGATGCTAGTATTGCTGAGTTCCTCAGTCTGGTCATCTCACAAGAAACATCGTATACCCCTCTCGTCGCCACATCAGGCCCTCATGCCCTTGAACTTGTGCAAAACGTCAGACCGCACCTCCTTATTTTGGACTATCGGCTCGGCACAATGAACGGCCTCGAATTGTATGATCAGCTTCACGCGCTCGTCGACTTTGATCGCATCCCGGCTCTTATCATGAGTGCAAGTCTCGAAAAACTCTGGCAGGAGATTGAACACCGTCACCTCACTGGGATTGACAAACCTCTTGAGTTGGATGTGTTCCTCGCAACGGTACACGAACTGCTCGCCCGTCGGCAATCACAAATGAATTAATGACATGCACTCAATGTTTTTTCCCAACAATCCAGGAGAGCCTACCTGAATACTAGGTGTTGGTTTCTGTGGTTGGTTCGGCTGTATCGGCCTCGTAGCACCTGATTGTGTTGACGGCACATCCGTACCCGCCTGTTGAGCCACATTCTTTAAATCACGTTGCACTGAATTCACGCTGCTTGCCGTTTGTTGAGCATAATCTTGCACCGTGCTTCCCATCTCAGCGGCACGATTGGCTCGTTGCTGCACCTCTTGGACACGCCCTGCCATCTGTTGCACCTGCTGCTTGAGTTCCACATTTTCTGGGGGAATGCCACGCAGATATCCAACACGCTCAGCCACAAGTTGACGCATTTCTTTCCCGGTCTTTGGTGCAACGAGCAAGCTGATCCCCAATCCCAATAGTACCCCCGTTTGTAAATTTACCCATATTTCAATTCCTTTCGTGAAGTTTGTATCAAGTAGGCATCTTCAAATGCCATTGATAGCACGAACGACAGTGAGAAAAGGATACAGACTGTGAAGCCAAGAGGAGGTACTTCTATCAAAGAGCGCATTATACAACTTTCGATATGGTATCCCCTTGTACGTCTTCATCTGTCAACAAAGCCGGGACAATGGAGACGATGGTGAAACATTCTTGAGCAACCAGGCGTGTTACTATTGCATATTCCTATTGCCATGTGCGCCCAAATGGAAAGAGAAGTAGCTGCGATGCTCAACCAAGAAAACACCCCTGGAGGAACTGAACAGACCACGACGAAGCTCATTTTTGTGGTCGATGATGATAAGGAAATCGGTTTGCTCGTCATTCGCGTGATTGAGCAGGAAACATCGCATCACGTTCATCATCACCTGAACGGGAAACAAGCACTGCAAGCGATTACCGTGCATACGCCGCACCTCTTTATTCTTGATTATGGACTGCCAGATATGACCGGCCTGGAACTCCACGATCAACTGCACAACTTTGAGCATCTGAAAGACACGCCGACACTGCTCATGAGTGCTCAGACCCCACCGATGCAAGAAGTCCGGCAGCGGCAGATCACCTTCCTTCCCAAGCCTTTCAATCTGACTGATTTTCTCCATGCCGTGGGTACCTGTCTGGGTGAGGTAGCGGATTAGACGTTGGTGCATGTACAACACCCTCTTTTCACGTCACTTCATGGCTTGCCATTTTAGAGAAATACTTCTCATTTCTGCTTGCACGTCTTGCAATTGAGACTCCCATGCACTACACTAATGCAACGTCAAGCATTCATCCTCTGCCACTTTCTGACAGCCAGGTGCAATGCTGACAACCTCAACGAGATAGGAAACATATAGCATGACCGAGCTCATGTGGGATGGCAAGTATAAAGATGGGAAAAAGTCGCCCCGGTACGCATCGTCCTCCCCTTCCAGACCGTGGAAACCGTCAACGAAACCGCCCAGCAACGCCAACTTACCCTCGATATGCTCTATGCTGGGCAAGAGACAGAATGGCGCAACCGCCTCATCTGGGGCGACAAAAAATATGTGTTACCTGGCCTACTGCCTGAATTTGCTGGTAAAGTAAACCTGATTTATATTGACCCTCCTTTTGCTACTGGTGCGGATTTTTCCTTTACAACTGCTATTCCAGAAAGCGAAGAGAGCTTAACGAAAGAACCGAGTATGATTGAACAGAAAGCATATAGGGATACTTGGGGACGGGGATTTGATGGATATACGCAATGGTTTTATGAAACAGTTGTGCTATTACGCGAGTTGTTAGCAGAAAATGGGAGCATCTATATACATTGTGACTGGCGTGTAGATAGTACCATACGGCTTATTCTTGATGAAGTATTTGGTTCTCAATACTATGGCAACGAAATTATTTGGCATTATCAGTCAGGTGGAAGACAAGAAAACCGATATTCAAAAAAACATGACACTATTTTTCTTTATAATCGTTCCAATTCATGGATATTTAACGCTGATAGAATTGGAGAGGCAAGAGGAACGGCAAAGCGTAATAATATGAAGAGAGAAGTAGATGAAGAAGGGCGAATATTTTTCTCGATCAAATCCGCCGGTAAGATATATAAATATTATGAAGACGAAAAACTTACTCCCCCAGATGTATGGATAGATATAAGTCATATTCAGCAAAAAGACCCTCAACGAGTAGGATACCCTACTCAAAAACCTGAAGCCCTTCTCGAACGCATAATAACAGCTTCATCCAATGAAGGCGATCTCGTCCTCGACTGTTTCTGTGGTAGCGGCACAACTGCCGCCGTTGCTGAGAAATTAGGCCGACGTTGGATTACATGCGATTTGGGACGCTTTGCCATTCACACTGCTCGTAAGCGTCTCCTCTCCATTGACGATGTCAAGCCTTTTGTCGTGCAAAACCTAGGCAAGTATGAGCGGCAGGCATGGCAAACGGCTGAATTTGCTGATCCAACACAGCGAGCCAGTGTGCAGTTGCGCTATCGCAATTTTATTCTTGATCTGTACCATGCCACTCCCATTGATGGGTACTCATGGCTGCACGGTGTGAAGGGTGGCAAGCTTATCCATGTGGGGTCGGTGGATGCGCCGATTTCGTTGGGTGAGGTGCGCTCGATTGTCAATGAGTTTTGGCGCGTCAAGGGCAAAGATGCTGGAGAACATACCAATGGCATTGACGTGCTGGGCTGGGATTTCGCCTTTGACCTCAATGAGACGGCGAAGCAAATGGCGGCTGACTCCAATATCACCCTCTCTTTCAAGAAAATCCCCCGCGAGGTGCTGGAAAAAAAGGCCGTGGAGCAAGGCGATATCGCCTTCTACGAACTGGCTGCCCTGGCCGTTACTGTACAAACGGGCAAACGTTCAGTTTCGGTTGAGCTGCAGAACTTCTTTATGCCGCCTGACGATGTTCCCCAGGATGTCAAAAATGCCATCACCCATTGGCGACAATGGATTGACTACTGGGCTATCGATTGGGATTATCGCGAGGATACTTTTCATAATCAGTGGCAGTCATACCGCACAAAAAAGCAGCCGGACATGCTGCTCAAAGCGCACTATGAATATGAAGAACCAGGAACATATATTATCGTCATCAAGGTCATTGATATCCTGGGCAATGACACAACCAAAGCGGTGGCAGTAGAGATCATGTAGATTGGAAAGCAACAGCTATGGCACGCAAAGCGCACACGAGCGAACAAGACACACAACTTGGCCTCTTTGACCTGACCCTCTATCTCAAAACAGCCCCCTGTGTTCCAGCGTTACGAAAGCTCGTGACCGATTGGAGAGAAGGTGGCTATAAGGGTGTCACCAGGACAACACGCATCATGCTCAACTACTGGTTTTCCACCGATCATCTGCTCCCCAACAAACAGCTTTTCATCTATCACACCGCCCAACGTGAGGCGATAGAGACGCTGATGTATGTCTATGAAATAGCCCATGTGCGCAGTCGCAAAGACCTGTTAGAGCAATATGCGCCCGCTAATAGTCAAGTTCGCTTACCTGCCTACGATGAGTTCGCCCGTTTCTGCACCAAGATGGCGACCGGTAGTGGCAAAACAAAGGTCATGGCACTGGCTATTGTCTGGCAATACTTTAACGCGGTGCGCGAGAACGAAGACGACTTTGCCAAAACCTTCTTAATCATTGCTCCCAACGTCATTGTGTATGAACGTCTCAAAGCAGATTTTGAAGGTGGGCGTATCTTCACGCTTGACCCGCTTATTCCCAAAGAACTCAAAATCTCCTGGGAATTTGACTGCGTGATGCGTGGTGATGCTGAACGCGCTCCCGCCGAAGGCATGCTCTTCCTCACCAACATCCAGCAGTTGTATGATCGGTCGGAGCGCAAGAAAAATGGCGACGACGAAACGGTCGTCATGACCGATGTGCTTGGCCCAAAACCGAAAGACGATCTTACCAGCGATCTCGCTGGCTTTATCGAGATGTTAAGCAAGCGCAGCGGTCGCCTACTTGTCCTCAATGACGAGGCCCACCATACCCATGATGAAGAGAACGAATGGAACAAGGTGATCCACAGACTCCATTCCGATCTACCCCTTGCAGCTCAACTCGATTTTTCCGCCACACCCCGCTTTACCAAAGGAGCCTTATTTCCCTGGGTCATCTCTGACTATCCCATCCGCCAGGCCATTTTGGATAACATCGTCAAACGGCCCGTCAAAGGGATCGCGGAATTTGAGGAGGCTAAGAGTCCGCTTGCCAGCGTCAAGTATCAAGCCTATCTCACCGCAGGCGTCGAACGCTGGCGCGAATATACAGAGCAGCTCGCGCCCATGAAGAAAAAACCAGTGCTCTTCATCATGATGAACACGACCGATGACGCTGAAGATGTCGCTTGAGGTGGCATTCAAGGATAGGGCCGCTCAAATGTGGTGCGAGAATGCGACGACGTTAACGGGGGAGCAGTGGCGGTATGTGAAGGTGCCACAGAAGGAGTATGGAAAGTTGCAGCCGGTGGAGTTTTATGATTTGTTGGCGTTTGGGGGTAAGCAATAATTAAGAATAGGGAATGTACGCTTGACGTAACGCGTATTTTGTGCCATATTTAACGTATGATGAGTGATGGATTTCCGTTATACTGCGATAGGTGCTTACGACAATTTGCTGATGGGTACAGAGTACGGGAATTTCAGGCGTTTGAGCGGCAGTTGAAAAAAAGGCTTGCTCTATTGGAGGATGCACAAAGCAGGGATGATTTACGCTTGTTGCCCAGTAATCATTTTGAAGCGTTAATTGGTAATCGGAAAGGGCAATTCAGTATTCGTATTAACATACAATGGCGGCTTTGTTTTGAATGGTCGGATAGCGAAAACCGTGCGTTTAACATTGAAGTCGTGGATTATCATTAGGAGAAAAACTATGCAGAAACGCCCGATTTATCCCATTCATCCAGGCGAAATATTAGCCGATGAATTGGTGGAACTGAAGAAAACCCCGACAGAGTTGGCTCGTGAGTTGCATGTGCCGACAAACCGGATTTCCCAGCTTGTTGCAGGTAAGAGGGCAATGACCGCAGATACTGCTCTGCGTCTTGAAAGGCGGCTGGGCGTAAGTGCCGCTTTCTGGATGAACGTGCAAAAACGCTATGAGTTGGACCTTGCCCGCGATAAAACAGGTGATGCGCTGAGCATGATTGAACCTTTCCAGCAGGTGAATGGCTAGGCCGAATTAAAGCTGCATTGACGGAGTATGAGTATGCGGTCTGCTCTGGTGGAGTGTCGTCGTTATTGCTTCATCCATTCTTGGCTTCTTTTTCTTCCCTGATACACTGTTTGTTCCCATAAGAGTCTTTTACTCTTCACCTTGGAGTCTCCGTCGTCGTTGTTCTGCACTCCAACGTATCAAGGTCAAGGTTTCCCCATCATTTTTTTGTTCATAGAAGACGGTAGCGATGTCAAAATCGGACTGATAGCCAAGATGTACATAGTCGGGACTTTCCGCACATTGAAGCCACTCCGCCAGCTTCTTCTGTGCACATTCCTCACAGAGATAGTGAAAGATGGACCGCTCCTGTTCATCACGATGTTCATACTCAAAGACAGGGATAGCTTGCTTACATCTGAAACAGACACGATCCCATAAGTTTATATTTCTGGTATAGCGTTTGAGGCTCCAGATCAGGACTCCAGTTGGTAGCCGTCCCATGAGTCACTCCTTTTGCAAGTCATGCTTCTGAGCAACAACGCGCACGTCAACATTCTCTGAGTATACCATATTCATGCGCTGTCTCATCCCCTTCCCAAACCCGAAACGTCAATGTCGCTCAACGTTGTGCTTCTTTAGGAGTACTTTCAGCCTCTGTGTGGCACTTACATCCTTTGATACGTTAAAATATGCGTAGAAGGTAGCAGTTACTCACGCAGAATTAACCATCATAAAAAGAAAAGAAGGGAGATACGATGAGCCAGAACGAAGAAATAAACCAGAGTGAAGAACAAGAACCACATATTATCCAGATTATTCCCTCCCAGCTTGGGTGGGAAGCCGTCTGGGGCGACGTAGAAGAGCCAGAAAAAGGCGAACCGGGATACTACACGGAGGCCGTCGTCTGTTGGGCATTGGTTGAGGGAAGTGATGGCCATAGGTTCGTGACCGCTATGATGCCAGATTTGGAAAGTAGCGAGTTAAAAATGACGCCCGAAAAGAGCAACTTCTTAGGGTATGGCAACCCAAGCTATACGCCCAACTGGATGAAGCTTGCATCAAAAAGGCGAACTGAGAAAAAATCCCGTAAAGCTTGAGTATGCTCAGCACAAAGAAGGCGAGTATCCGATGTTGATATTCGCCTTCTCATCTATTGATGTACGCTAGAAGTCATTTCATAATCTGCTATCAAAATCAGTAAAGCATGGCAATCCTTTGTGGCATACACTGCGTCTTTCCCGTTCTCATACCAAATCGCCTTCCGTGTGGTAGAATAAAAGAGACAGTATTTAGGAAAGGAATGGAGATCAGGTATGGGTCATCGTATCACACGAGCCGCCGCGCACTTGTCGGTGGATGAAGTCAAAGAACGCATGAACACGGATGCACGTCCGTGGGTGCGAGAGCATTGGTGGATCATTTACAATGCCCTGGTTGCGCCTCGCAAAGCTGAAGAGATTGCCCTCCATACAGGCGTCTCAGCGACGACCGTTCATCGCGTGATCTCGACCTACAATCGCTTGGGAGCGACGGCACTGGAAACGCCAGGCAAGGGAGGCCGTCGGCATGAGTATCTGAGCGTGCCAGAAGAGAAAGCATTCTTGGCCCCATTCTTCGTACAAGCGGAGAGTGGAGAGATCGCTACCGTCGCCCAAATCCACCGCGCCTTTGAAGCCAAAATCGGACACGAGGTCGATGATAGCACGATCTATCGCCTGCTGGCTCGTCATGGCTGGCGCAAACTGATGCCACGTCCCAGACATCCCCAGGCCGATCTCCAAGCTCAAGCGCAGTTCAAAAAAAATTTGCAACGCAGGCTCAAAAGGCAGTGGCAACACGACCAGTCGAAGACGAACGTCCCGTTTTGATCATGGCCCAGGATGAAGGCTGTTTTGGCCGTATCAGCCGTGCCAAACGCTGTTGGGCTCCGCCAGATGTGCGTCCGTATGTCCCCGCACAGGTGGTGCGAGAGTACACCTATGTCTATGCTGCCGTGGCTCCCACCGAGGGGTTGTTGACCGCGCTGATTTTGCCAGAGGCTTCGACGGAGATGATGAATCTCTTCCTGGAGCATCTCAGCCAAACATACTCGAAGTACTTCATCGTGATGCAAGTCGATGGAGCGGGCTGGCATCGTTCCCAGGAATTGGTCATTCCTGCCAATATCCGTTTGATCCAACAGCCACCTTACAGTCCTGAGGTCAACCCGGTTGAACACATCTGGGATGAACTGCGCGAAAAATACTTTCACAATTGCTTCTTCCCCTCACTTGAACCGTTGATTGACGTTCTGTGTCAAGCATTGAATGACCTTGCTGACGATAGCAAGCGATTGCGCTCTTTAACTGCTTTTCCTCATCTCAATGTTATCTTTTAGTATGCGGATTGGTATCAGCTTACCTCATCCTTTCCTTAGACAACGTTCATATTGTGCCACCAATCCGCTTCTAGCCTTGCTTTATCGTATTAAAAACAGCAATTGACAGCTATCTTGAAAGCAAAACCACAAAATAGCTGTCAAAGGCCGTACCAATCATTTCACTCTATCCTAAATGTTCCGACCAAACAGGTCATTCATCTTGTCCATCGCATCTGTCTGCATAGATGGGAGAACATGAGAGTAGGTGTCCATCGTCATGCTGATGTTGCTATGTCCAAGTATCTCCTGGACGACTTTAGGATGAACACCCATACTGAGTAAGAAGGTGGCAGCACTGTGCCGGAGATCATGAAACCTCATAGGTGGAAGACCTGCATATTTGAGGAAATTCTGAAACATCACATGCAACTGTCCCTGGTCGAGAAATCTTCCAAAGCCATTAGGGAAAACTAGGTCATTCTCTTCCCAGGCAGTACCTACCCTTATTCGTGTTTCTAATTGGTGTATATGATGCTGTTTCAGCACCTCTACAACGAACTGAGGTAAGACGATATTACGCTTGCTCTTCTGCGTTTTTGGTTGAGATGTCACAACACCTTCTTTCCCAAGCCGAGCCATTGTACGACGTATCTGCAAGCTTTTGTCTTCAATGTTGATATCTTGCCATCGAAGACCAAGCAGTTCACCACGTCTCATACCAGTTGCTAGAGCCACAGTAATCAAGCCCTCTAACTTATGTCCTTGTGCAGTCTGTAATAACTGTTGCGCTTGCTCTTTTGTGAGTGCTTGTATTTCATGCTTGACCTGTCTTGGAGGTGAGACATCATCGCACACATTACGTCCAACAAATCTCCAACGAACAGCGTTTTCTAACGCTTTATGCAAAACCATGTGAATATCCCTGACACTACCAGGAGCAAGCCCCTCTTTCAGCTTTTTCGTATAGAAGGCTTGTACTTTTTGTGGTGTTAGCTTATTCACATGAAGATGCCCAAGTTCAGGAAGAATATGGTTATCGAGAAACCGCCGATAGTTGACGTAAGTACTCACTCGAATAGTTGGCTTATGCACTTCCTCTAACCAATGCTCAAGGTATTGCTTTAGCGTTTGTTCTGGCCCAGTTGCTAGCATTCCTTGCTTCTGTTCATGCAAGGCCATCTGTAGCTTTTCCTGAACTTCCTTGCGCGTCTTCCCGTAAAACGTCTTTCGCTTACGGTCCTCTAAAGTGATACTGGCAGCCCAACGACCATCACTTCTCTGATAGATTGAACCTTCACCATGCCCACGTCTTGCCATAACAAAAACCTCTCTATTAAGCAGACAATTCCTGTTGTTCGCGCCGTTCAATCCATTGTTGTAATGAAGTTACTGAGACCCGAACCGCACGCCCGAATCGCAGCACCGGTAGCCCCTCAGTCGCAATCAGTTCATAAACCTTCGTGCGACCCAATCGCAATGTTTTTGCCACTTCTGGAACACTCAACAGTAGAGGAGAAGCAGCCCCTTTTTTGTCACTTTCCATCAACAAACCTCCACAGAAAACAAAAAAAGCCAGGAGCAAACATTTTGCCACTGACGAACCACTAAAACAGTTGTATGTACCACCATTAATACCCAGGACGAAACGCCCGTGCTACATGTTCCCAGACAACCACACCATACACATTCTGAATGAGATTATGCACCAACATCCACACGGCAGGTGATTGCTGACGATGAGGGAGAGGAGTATTGAACCACTCATCCACACCTTCCCGAAAACACTCGTGAAGAGCATCAGCACCAGCATACAGGCTTGACGCCGTTTGTAAGACTGACTGTACTGGAAGCTGAAACTCTGCAACAGTCGTAGCACTCGTATGAAGCACCCAAGTAAACGGATTATCACACCGTATTCTTTGCCCCAGGAGCAACTTTACCAAGGTATCCCAATCCGTATATGCCAGAGCCACTCCAACCACATCCCAAGCCAACAGGCGAATGTAGGCATCAGAGGATGTATCCCGATGAGGAGAGCCTGTCACCCAACCATTGACTGCCGTTTGTAACCATCGCTCGACATCTCGCCCAGCAATGACATCATCCACTGTCCGCGCTACGAGATCAACCATCGCTTGCATCATGCCTTGTTCACTACTGAGATGCAGATGCACCAGCCAAGTAAACTTGTTTTCCCAACCGTTGTATTCACTCCATTCCATCCATCAGTCCTCACTTTCATAGTTAGCTTGCCCAGCGAGCTTCCCGACGTTGATACGCCCAGATGTTAATCACCCGCCGAGACAGATTCCGACCATCACGTAGGTCGGTTAACGCTTCTACCAGCGCGACCCGACGCCGACGCCGATACTCCTGCAAATCCGATGTGAACTCTTCTCGCTCAACCAGCGTCCAGGACGACCGTTTTATTGGTTGCGGTTCTTCCTCTAGTGGCTTGCTATTGTCATCTACAGCGGCCTCAGAAGCCAATGTATCATTACTTGAAACGTCACTTTCGGCGGCTGAACTCTCTGTCATAGGTTGACTCTCTGTTTGTTCCATCGATTGCTCATCAATTTCTGCAAACAACTTCGCTCGCAACAGTGCAACCTTTTCAGGAAAGAAGTGATGCGAATAGCGAATGCGCCGCGCTTTACTGGTGAGTTCTACTGTGTAGGTATGCTGTTCCTCAACCACATTCCCGTTCTCATCCAGGCCAACAAACGTCTTTTCCCGTTCCTCAGAACGAATACCCTTTTCCCCACGAGAGAGGCTTTTCGTAAGGTATTTCGTGACATAGCCAATCACATGCGGCTTGCGTATCGCTTGCACATCCACAATGTAGGCTTCCCCATGCCGAGCCGACCGCCACGCTTCTTTCAGCACTTCATGAGGAATGAAGTCCACACCTTTGACCAATAAATGCCAGTGAAAGCCGTTCTCGTCAAAGTCACTATGCCGTTCCAACACGGCAAAGTATTCAATGAGATACGCCAGTCGCTCTCCAATATGATTCGGCCCCCGACCTTTTGACCCACGTCGCAGGTATTGCAGAAATGTCGTCATGGCGCGTGACGCTTCCTCGACTGTCTTACCAGCTTTGGTGAGCGTGATAAACAAGGTTGGTTCAGCCGCCTTGACCAGTTGTCGCCACTGGTCTACCTTGCGAGGCCCACAATACAAACAATCCCACCGGTTGCAACGAGCGCGTACCACTTCACCAGTGTCCTGGTTGATGAACACATGCCGCAACGCCCAGGGGTTCGGGCAGAACAGGAGTGTATCTATGCCGTGCTTTTCTGCTAAATCAGCTTGGTCATCTAGTGAAGGAAGCAAAAAACGGGGAACTTCAGTTATACTATCCCGATGAGTCATACCCTACTAACCTTCCTGTTAAACATCTAAGGTGACTCACTGAAATAACCTGACCAACTTTTGCCGTCATCTTCCCATGCTATGTGGTATGCGAGCGTTCTACTGGTCATGTTATTGGCGTGAGAGCCCTAAGCAACCATTGTCCAAACACAAGGCAGCTTAATATATTATCGCTACTACTCTACGCACTAATATGTTATGATTAGTTCTATAGAGAATTTGAAGTGGTTAATTGAACCGAGGATAATTATATGGGTATTATTAAGTGTCCTTACTGTGCTTTGACACGAGAAGTTCCACTCCATGAAGTGTATCGGCCAATTGCTGTTACCGGTGCAATACAGATAATATCGAAACCTCTGAAAAAGCCTACAGTTGGTAAAATGTATATTCGATTTCATAAGCTAATGGAAAAGATTAGAAATGCTATGAAAATAAGTAGTACAGTAGATGATAAGAAAAAGCTTGAAATTGCAAACTCATGGATTGATATGAAATGTGCTAGATGTGGTAATCCTTACCGATATAACACTCTTACAGAGGAGGTACATAAATGAAAAAGACAGACTCCACTCCTAACCCTCCAGACTCATTGACAATAGAAACTCGTACTTTCTGGCAAGAAATAGGAAAAGACTTAATACGTAAATCAACTGAACCAATTGATGAAACCGCGAAGCAAATAATAGGTGCTACCACAATTCTCGAAGGGCTTTATTTCAATGCCATCGCCTTTAGTAATCTTCATGGAAAAGTAGCTGTCAGTTGGTCATTAGTCGTCTATATGGCACCCATCGGTCTTTTACTTATAAGTCTTACGGCTGCGTTAATGGTCTTCTTCCCTAAACGTTATCCTCTCAATTTCAATTCATCAGATGCGAGTCGCTTAGTATATGAATATACCCTTAGCCGCAAACTACGATCACTTATGGTTGCGTCAGGCTTCTTAGTACTTGGAATAATGTCCTTATTTCTTGCGGTACTCATTTATTTGATGAAATAGACGATATTAAATGTGTTCATTCTCAATACCCGATCGGCAACAACGTTGGTTAGTTAACAATTCTTGGAAGGCTCTTAGTACTTGTGTGACTTACGCTTATAAGGGTCAAGGGAAGGCCCTGGCGGTTAAGGACGACGACGGCGGGGCCCCTACCCCACCGCATCGCCTTAACCGCCGCCACCAACACGGCCAGGCCACATCCCCACCGCCCTCTTGCTTGTCACAGAGCAGCATGAGAGCAAGCGAGTCATACAGGCACACAGGGGCGAGAGATAAGCCACCACCAACCACGCCGCCACCCCAACCATTCCTCTGCCGATCGTTTACCCCAACGTTCCTGTTTGCAACCGATGCCACGCCTCTTCTTGTGACAGGTGATAGTACAGGCAGAAAAAGTCAAAGAGATCACCCGCACGTTCCCAGGTATAGCAATACCAATGTGGGTCATTGCCACCAAACACTTGAAAACTGGGACGCACATCCCCCCGGCGATGATGCTCTTTGAAGGGGCAGGAGCCAACGCCCCGACTATCCAGAACGACATGACGACCAATCACGGCGAGGATATCTTGAGCGCGGCACCACGCTCGAATACTGCCTTGACCAGGACAGCTACCATTCCTATGGCTAGCCATTGGCGCAGGAAGAGACGGTATTTCTTCCACACCAGAGCCACCGACCGCCATCATGGACACCGTTTCAGGCAGCGCGACCCGTTGCACCGACTGAGACGCCCAGGCACAACATTCCCCTACGGTATTGCCTACAGGTACCCATTGCCCATCAAGAGTTACCTGGACAAAGGGATACCACCCCCGACTGCGCCGATGCACCCCCAGCGGTAAGCGGATAAGCGAACCGCAGCCACCTGTAGGAAGCACATCTTGCTTTGGGTAGAACTCGACACCATACGCCACAGCAAAAGGGAGCAGCCAGGCACGTACCAGATATGCCAGAGTTGGTTCCATGAAATGCACCCACAAGTGACCACCGCGCCGACTCGTTTCCAGAATCGTTGGTATCCCTTGTTCAGCCAGTTCTCTGGAGAGCACCACCAGCTGCGCCAACCCATTAGCACTATCAGCATCAAACACGGCAAAGGTGCAGCAGCTTGCTCTATCCAGCAGATACGTGCCAAGTGTCCAACGACCTGCCAAATGACCAGCGAGCAGAGGCAAGGTGAGCGGTTCATCTACCCGCCAGTACGAGCCATCCCGTTGCTGAACCGCATAATGCTCCCCACAGTGGACAAACAGTGAGGCATATGCCTCAACCAGATCGAGAGCCATCATCACTCTTCCTCTTTATAGCCTTCCCCAGGAAATCTGAACACCAGCCAGGCATACAACTCAGGATAGGTCTGCTCGATCAGAGTGATAACCGTTCTCAGACCTCTACAGGTGTACCAATCCCACAACATCTGCCCAGGTGCTTGATACCCCACAGACCACCACGCTGGTTTCGTCGGTACATTTCCAAGCAGGTACACACCTGAAACATGCCGGAACTCAAGCTCTTGAAGGGGACATCTCAGCACATACAGCTCTACTCTTGCCAAATCCATTGCGACTCCTTTTCAGCACCAATGGAACGTGCGCCTAACCGAAGTGACACGTTTCCTCACAGGATGAGAAGAGATGCATCACTTGACGACCAATCCACTCGGTATAGACCGGAGGAATCGCTTGACTGAGTTCGCGCACCGTCATCCAGTTAATGCCCATCGCTTCGCTTCCGCGCTCTTTAGTGTATCCATTCCCCCCTTTGCCAAAAACGGAGACATAGTGTCCCTGTTTGACCGTTCCCCGGTGCTGACAAGCCCCAGGTGCAAACAGCAATACATTGGATTCAAAGAGCCGATGGCGCAGCACACCCAGATCAAACATCGTGCCACATAAGAGCATCGCCCCAGGTAAGGGCGCACCCACCACGTTTTCAATGACAAATGGCTTGCCACTGGCCCACAATCGCGCTCGTATGAGAGGCAATATCTCAGGATAATCCCGTTGCCAGATCGGCCAGGTCACACTGTACAATTGACAGGGAGGGCTGGCATGAATGACATCAAAACCATCAAATGGAATATCTAACGCATCGGCTTGTAGAAAGTGATAGGGGTAGCGCGGTTGTGACACGATATCTACCCCGACCACCTCGAAGCCAGCCCTGGCATAGCCCACGGCACAGCCACCCGCACCACAGAACAAATCAAGCAAGACTGGTTTCGTCATCGTCATCCGCCTTCTGCAAGCAGCCCCAGCACCAGAACACATTTTCACCCGCTATCGCCACCTCATGCCAGGAATCGAGGAGCCAGCCCCCACAAGTCCCATCAGGTTCCGTATGCACCAAGCGACCACAGCAATCACATTCTGTGAAAGCGTGAACTGGCTTGCCACACGTCACGCACGGCATATCCTCATCCATTGGTTCGCCCTCACTCACTTATCCCTTGCCCTGGAACAGCTTGTAGGCTTCAATCTGTTCCAGATAGTCGCGATCACTATTGTAGAGACCATCCCCAATCTCGTGTGCGAAGGCCGGTTCAGGCAGGGGATAGGCACGCACATCAGGTGCCGAAAGATCAAGTTCCTGACGAATAGCTTGCCATAAGCCCTGTAATTGCTCACTATAGCTTGCCATGCGAGCCGCAAACTCCTGTTGTAAGGCTTCATACGCCGTTTGGAGCACGGTAATATCATCAGCATAGTGACTCACCACCTGATGCCAGATGCTTTCCAGGTCAGCTTCCAAGGCTAGACGTGCTTCCTTGACACGCGCATCCAAGGAGGTATCAAAGTAGCACTCCATATACTGACTCAGCACCGTTTGCAATTCGCCAGGATACAAGGCTTCCAGGGCGTCCAGTTCTACCGCCCCTTCTCCATAGCGACCCTCGAAGCCACCACGCCGCCGTTCCGTCTCTTTTATCGGTGTCCGAGGCAACTGATAATAGCGCACCTGCTCAACCGTGAGAATCACCGGAAACACGCGCACATCGACAGGCAGACCAAGGGTACGCACAAAGTATTCAATTTTGCGCGAAACAGCTACCGGCATACTTTGCCCAGCCGGGTCGAAGTCGGAGACATAGAAGATGCGAGCCGGTTTCCCCGCCTGTTGAAACCGTTGTGCTAAGGCGAGAGTTGCCGTAATGGAAAGTTCTCCTAACCCTGTTTGCAGGTTCGCCCCATACTGCTGACAAAGCGGGTCTAGCACGTCATTCATGGTGGACTTCTCACACCAGATTTCCAGATGATAGGCTTGTGTTCCCCGGTAGTCACTGATGCGATACATCGGCAGCGTCGGAAAGTCGGGCAGCGTCAAATCAAGACCATAGCGACCGCTCGTATGAACGTCCGGTTGATACGTGTAATGAGACGCATAGACCAGCGGGTCAGGATTGCGCCGATCCGTAAACGCACCAGGGTCAACCAGGCGTAAGTAGCGTGCCGCCTTAGAAGCCAGGTTGAGAATGTTCCAACACTCTTCGGTATTCTCATATGGCTTGCCATTCGGGAGCATAACCGGAGGACTCTGGCTAATAATCTGATAATGGACACGACGAATATGCACTTTGGTACTGTAATTGAACAGATGCCATAACCCTGCAAACCATTCGGCTAAGGCCCAATCCCCAGGTGTTCCTGTATAGAACGGATCATTTTGTGGAGCCAGAGGAATGAGATCAGTCACCCGTTGCCCTGTCTCTCGCGCTAAGAGCTTGATTTCTTCATAATTCATGTGCAGCCTTCCTCACCAGAAACGCCACAAGGATGCTCGCCATGTCTTACCTGAAAGAAAGACACTAGCAGCACCCTTGATCTGCTATCATTTACTGTGGTTTACGCCGACGATAGCGATAGCGTTCATGTCGCGTGGCAAAAGCGACTTCTTGCCCATCAGCTAACGCTTCTCGTACTGCTGCCGCTTCTTGTCGATTGCGCCGCTGCCCCGTGGCACCAATATGCACGAGCGACGACACTTCTTGCCCTACTCCTGGGTTGATTCCACCCCCACTGGTGGACGAGAAAAAGGGGTTGGAACCGCACCCACCGCCTTTCCTACGTTGGAGCGCAACCCAGAGAACCAGCCCCCTTGTGCCGCAGGTGGTTCCATGGTTTCCGAGGTCGCTGAGGGAACAGAGAGCGACGACACTGCCGAGCGTGCGACCGGAGGCGCATAGCCTTGTTGATACGATGGTTGCGGAGCCAAGGTCGGTTGACCCGCCGTCGGATAAACGGGAGCCTGTTTTGGTTGCGGAGGTCGTTGGACAGGTGGCACGCTCGATGCAGCAGACGATTGCCAGTTAGGAACGCCCTGCCGTTGTTGCATGGGTGGCGTAGCAGAAGGAGTCGTATAGGGTTGTGCGGTTGGCGTCCCAAAGCCGCGCACTTCATAGCCCTGTTTGGCCCGTTCTAAATCCATATCCACCCAGGCGAGCATAACCGTTACCAGGGGAATGATGGAGAGCACCACTTGCACCAGAGGCACCAGGACGGTGTGTTGCACCCCATGCACACGCCCTAGCCAGACAATCCAAGACGAGGAGGAAGCGGCCATGGAATAGTTACACACAATCTCCACAAATTCAAACAGGCCACAAATGAAGACATAGGCCCGTACCGGCTCTTTATTGAGCAAGCGATGCGCCAAGCCTCGACTCACAAAGTAGCCCAGGATACCAAAGCCAATCGCTAAGCCCCACTTGACGAAAGGTTGCAGCGGGTCCACCCAATCTAACGCCGAGAAAAACCAGAGAATCGCGTGAGCGGAGACCACGGAGAAGACGAACGAGACCCCACGCAACACGCCATGCTCCACCCGCCGCACCCAGTTATGGGTATGCGGCCTTCGCTCTTGCATCATCGATTTCACAGATCATTCCTTTCTTGTCACTTAGACACCAGCAAGATGCGCCATGCCACAGACGAGCGTCAGGAAAGAACCTTTGCCCTTGATACGGCGCACTACCAGCGTAATCGGCGTCATCTTGGGTGGCAGTTCGCCGCGCAACTGTGCCGCCACCTGTTGCAGCACGTCTACAGGTTGCCCCTGTTTCTTGAGGTCTTTCAACTGATCGAGGGAAGGAAAGCCATCGCTCAATTGGCATTCATACTTCTCGTCGGTCTCGGTATCCAGCACCGTGAGTTTGACCGAATAGCCCGGTTTCGGTTGACCGGTAGACTGATCGTAAAAGGTGCTTTCCAACACATCGCCGCTTAACACTAAGCCTTGTAATAACATGGTTCATAACCCTTTCTTTTTAAAGAACAGACAGACACAAAGAGAGGCCCCGACTCATGCGAGACCTCTCATCACACAAACTCGTCACAACACACTACCCATCCTCATCATCCACACACGCCGTTCCATCGAGCCAATAGCCCTCAAAAGTGGGAGAGGTGGTCGGTATCCCATAGGGACGAGGCGGCAAAAGCGCATCATGCTCATAGGGCCGCACATCTGCGCGTCCTCCATAGACCAGATCAGGGTACACCTGCAAGGAACGACAAAAGCCATCAGCACGAGCGTATGCCAGATCACCACTGTGTTCGAGTGGAGCGCGATGAACCACGGATTGACGCACAGGAGCCACCCGCAGAGCTGCTTGAACATACTTCCGAAAAAGCCGCCGTTGCTCAGTGGGAGACAAGGGACGGCCCAGACCATTGCGAAAATCCTGGGGCGTCAAAAACTGGACATCCATCGGATGCAGTAAGGGCAGCCCTTGTCTGGCACGCCACCGCGCACTAAACGCCGCCCAACTGGCAAGACCAGCAAGCCGCTGATGAGCCGAGTCGGCATCATACTGCTGAAAGTTGGTATTACACCGTCTCATGATTGCACCAACACGGCCACCTCCAACGGGTGAGCCAAGGCATCATTAGCAATCCAGTGCAAATCTTGCACCAATTCCGCAAGCGTCGTCTCCCCAGCCGCCACCGCACACGCATACAACTCCGTGGAAAGCAGCACCACATTGGCCCAATTGCCCGCCTCAAGCTCGACATTCATGGCATCAATCAGCGTGGTAAGAGAAACGTCATTCTGCACTGACATACACATATCCTTCCTCACAACGAGCGCGACCCGACTGCACTAATGCTTTGGCCTCATCACAGAGCATCCAAGGGACATGTAAGGGAGCCGAAGGCACACAATGACGACACACGCCCATATACCCGCAGCCACAGAAACACAAGAAGTAGCCAGCTGTGAAGGACGGTGTGACCTGGTGTGCCATCATGGCTAACCGCAGTCGTTTTTCTGCTTTGGTCATCTCTTTCCTTACCTCTCTTGATGATAAACAGAGCCAGGCACACGATGGACAAGAGCCACCGAGACTTGGCCCGTTTCCCAACGCGCTATGCACTCACACTTGGTTCACTGTTGCCATCAGTGGGCCAGATTCCATCCATGCCCTCAGGAATGGCCAGATTCCATTCCTGACACAATCGCTCAACATACCGACGCAGGTGTATCCCCGCCTGAGCCATCCGCTCATCTTGCGATTGCGCATTCGTCAGCAACGGATGATACAGTGCGGCCTTGTGCGCTTCACCATGCTTGGTGAGCCATTTCCCAGCTTGTTGCCAATGCCAGCAGGCGCGTTGCAAACTATGCGCCATCGGCTTCAACCAATCCAGAGCAAAGCCAATCGCTTGGGTGTCCCCGTAAGACACCCACGAGACCGCATACCGATAGTACCCAAACGCTTCCAGTTCGTAGCGTGCTGCTTCGACCGCATATGCAAGAGCCGAGAGTTCTGCCGTGTTCGTCGCCTGTGACACCATTGCCATCCAGGGTTGCAACACCACCACTGGTGGACACTGAAAGGACTCAAACGCATCAAAGGCATCAGCCCCATCAAGCACTTGAACCATGTCAATTCTCCTCTCTAGAAACCATGCAAAAAGGCTGGGAACGTCGATGGAGCAACGTACACCAGCCAAGTTACTAAGAGCATCACCACCACCACTAACCAGAACAGATCGCGTGTTTTCATCTTGATCTCCTAATGGCTTGCTATTTCAACTGATGAAGGAAAACACCATTCAAAACTCCGCACTACAAGCTTCGCTCTATCTCATCAAGCAATGCGATCAGGCCAGCCTCTAAAAGCATGTCAGCCTCATACGCATCATCTGTTGGTGTATGTATCCCTTGCGCCATCCTTCGATCAAGGTACACTCGTTCGCGTTGCATCTTGCGTTGAAGATGTTCACGCGTGTTCTGTAACCAGGCACGTACCTCTTCAAGAGACATGTCGGAGAAAGGTTGTCGAGATGTCATGCGTGCTTTACCCCTTTCTTCACACGAAGAACCAGGTCCCTCTTACGCGACCAGAGCCTCTCGCAACCGCATCTTTGCACGACGATCAAGCTTTTGGACGATAGGCATGCCTACCCCTAAGAGACGCGCAACCTCTTGTTGGCTATAAGCGCACCCATCGGTAAGCCCGTAGCGCAGCTGGATAACAGACCGTTCTTGCTCAGTCAGTTTACCAAGCACATCCTCAACAGAAGAAAAGCCGTCGTTGCTAAAGGCAGAAGCCGCAGTGTCCTCAAGAATATCCTCAAGAGAGGTCTCCCCATCCTCATCAAGAGAGGTTTGTAAGCTCACGAATTGCTGATGTTGCAGAACCATCAATTCATAAACAGCACGCTCGCTGACCCCCATCTCTCGCGCTATCTCTGTCACCGTTGGTTCACGTCCAAGGAAAGCCAGCAAATTCATGAGCACCACGTTCATTTGTCGAATAACCCGAACCTTACTCAGAGGCACACAAATAGCGCGTTCGTCACGCCAATACGCCATCAACATCTGCCCACGCGCCCAGGCAAAAGCTAGCGTTTTGAAAGAAGACTCGTCCCTCCTGACATCGTACTTCTCGATTGCCTGGAGCAACCCAATATTTCCCTCCTGCACAAAATCAAGAAATTCCATATGCTGGCAGTCGCGTGCAAATCGCCTGGCTAAGCTCATAATCATCGTTTGGCATCCCTCAACGAGTCGATCACGCGACCGTTGCACATCCACACCATCAATTAGGCATTGAAGGGATTGCTTCTCCTCTTCATCAGTAAGCTGCGGTATCCACTTGACCTCACGCATATACTGACTGAAAGCGGTGAGTGACTTGCTGTAATCTTGACCCTTTTGCATGTTTTTTTCTCCTTTTGAAAACACTCAGAAATCCATACTCACGATGCAATCTGCTTCATCGTGTGCTATACTGTGTCGGTGACTACTATCATTATTGGCATTTTTGGGTCGAGACTACAGGTGGAAAATCTGGCATATTCTTTGGAGTCGTAATAAAAAAAGAGCCAGAAAATCTGGCATTCTCGTGAGTATCACGAGTAAAACGGGGTCATAAACATATGGCACAACATAAAGGAAAATCTACCCCTTCCCTAGCAAGCCAAGTCCTCAAAGACTACCGAAAATCACATAGTTTGACACAGGAGCAAATTGCGTATGATCTTCGTCTTGAACCCCGCACCTACCGCGCATATGAAACCGGGGAATATCCTTTAAACAACATCAACGAATTGAGACGCATAGCCGATCTGCTCGGCATTGAGCCAGAACGCTTAGGTCTTGCCTCATCACTATATGTTCCGCGAACCTCCGAACAGATTGAAGAAATTATCCAACACGCTTGGCACCTGATAGAAGAGTCGCGCATTCAGGAGGCTCAAATCATCATTGATCGGCTCATCCAAAACGTAGAGACGCAAATAGCTTCAGAAACTCCCGACCTTTTAAGAAGCCTTGCACGAGCATACCACACGGCAGGATATGTCACCTCTGTCGGAACACGATCATATGAGTCGTACAAAGCGATACCCCACTATCATCAAATGGAAGTTATTGCACGGATCGTCAATGACGACACGCTCTTAAACCTTGCCCTAACCTATCAGGGCGACATGTATCAACGGCTGGGAGAAACCAAAAAAGCCATCACCTACCTCGAAGCTGCCCGTGACACCACCCCTCATGCTGATGCAGCAGCACAAGGAAACGGCATCCAGTTACTAGGACGTGCCTACTTGCGTGTCAACAATGTCGATGGCTTTGAGCGCACCATGGCGCAATCAGAGGAATTAACCCATGCCTTCGACCCAAAAGCAAGTAGCACGCACGGACACTACAGTTTAGGCACCGTCTACGAAGAGTATGGTCGGAGTTACGCCAATTTAGGACTCATGCAGAAAGCACTGGACTACCTGGACCTGGCGAAACCCGAACTTCCCCAAACCAAATTTTGGGAACTGTTGCTCACAACTGCAAGAGCCATAGCGTTAGTCAAAGGCAAAGAACTTCGGGCAGGGCTTGATCTTGCAGCGCAAGCGGCAAACGACTGTATCGAAACAGGCAACGTCCGCTTTTTAGATCGCATCTACATCATCGATCACTATGTAGAAGAGATGTCACGAGACATTATGCAATTAAGAAAGCCTGTGCGCGAAGCACTCCACCGAGGACAAGTGACAGAAATCTAAGAAAAGATGAAAGTGAGTAAGAGATATGACACAAGGAGAGCATGGGGTAACGCTCACTCATAGACTTGAAGGTCCTACGTACCAGGATGGACAATGGATTGCCAGTGTCGAACTTCGTGGAATAGAGCCTCAGACTTTTTATGGCGCAACCCAGAAGGAGGTTCAAGCGCAAATGCTAGAGTACCTCGATCAAATCGTTCAAGAACTGGAAAGAGCACACGCCTCACTGCACGCCATCTTAGGAGACCCTCCTGAGCTAACGAAAGAAATCTAGCATCATCACACAACCATATATAAGTGTTTATCTAAGGGCCTTTCTATCAAAACAGCTAGAAAGGCCTTTTGTGCTCTAATGGCTTGCCATTTTGAGAAATACTTCTCATTTCAGCTTGCACCTCTTGCAATAACGTCTTCCATGCACTACACTAATGCAACGTCATGCATACATCCAGTGCCGACCAGATATGATGAGTGCCAAGTCCTTCAGCCGTCCAGTTGAAGACTTTGAAGAATTGTATGAGGCTCTGGCGAATTATACGCGAGGTGTGCGAGAAACGCCGACAACAAGATAGTTTAGCCGCCACGATCACGGTGTTTCTTCGCACCAGTATGTTCAAGAACCAGCCGCAGTACTCCGATTCCTTTAGCTTGACTATGCCGTATCCCACCTCGTTTACCCCTGAGTTATTTCTTCATGCCCGGCAGTGTTTGAAGGTGATCTATAAACCAGGATGCCAGTATCAAAAGGTTGGTGTCGCTGTTTCCCATATCGCCCTGATGAAACAGTGCAGCACGATCTCTTCGACGACTTTTCTCTGAGGGCTCATTATCAACGCATGAGACTGATGGCAATTATGGACGCGATCAATCACATTTATGGTCGCGATACGCTGTATTTTGCCGTTCAGGGTGTCACACGGTCATGGAAAATGAAACAAGATCACCTCTCAAGTCGCTTTACAATGAAATGGAGCGACATCATTACCGCTCATTGAATGCAGCTTTCCTCCAAGCATTGTCACGCATGATATACTGCTGAGAAAGTACTATGTAGCGGAGGGAAGCACATGGCTCCAAAGCCGATCACCGAGAACACGTTGTTCTATGGCGATAACCTCGATATTTTATGTCAATATATTCCTGACGAGTGCGTTGATCTTGTGTATCTCGATCCCCCTTTTAATTCTTCGCGTTCATACAATGTATTGTTTAAAGACGAACATGGTATAGAAAGTGAATCTCAAATCACTGCCTTTGAGGATACTTGGCACTGGAACTTAGAAACCATGCAAGCATATAACGAGATGTTGACAAACGCTCCAGATCACATTGGACGGATGATTAGCTCTCTGCATGAGTTCATCGGGGAAAACCAGATGATGGCGTATCTCGTTATGATGGCGGCTCGTCTGGTAGAGTTGCATCGTGTTCTCAAACCGACAGGGAGTATGTATCTCCATTGTGACCCGACGGCCAGCCACTATCTCAAGATCATCCTTGATACAATTTTTGGCATACAAAACTTCCATACTGAAATCATTTGGAAACGAACAACTGCTCATAGTGATGCAAAACAAGGACGAAAAGAGTATGGACATATTCATGACGTTATTTTGTTCTATACAAAAAGTCCAAGTTGGACTTGGAATACTATCTACTTACCGTATGACAAGGAATATATCGATACCGCATATCGACATATAGAACCGAAGACAGGTAGACGTTATCAACTGGATAATCTCACAGCAGCAAAACCAGGTGGAGATACGCAATATGAGTGGCATGGTGTTCCACCATATAAAGGACGTTCTTGGGCGTACTCCAAAGCAAATATGGAGCAATTTGAACAACAAGGACGTTTAGTATATACCAGCACTGGTATGCCACGATATAAGCGTTACCTCGATGAGATGCCAGGTATTCCTCTACAAGACCTTTGGAATGATATAACACCGACAGGCGGTAATGAACGATTAGGTTATCCAACCCAAAAGCCTCTTACTCTCTTAGAGCGGATTGTGCAAGTAAGTAGCAATCCAGGTGATACGATTTTAGATCCTTTTTGCGGATGCGGGACCGCGATAGCTGCTGCTCAGAAACTCGGTCGGAAGTGGATTGGTATTGATATTACTCACTTAAGCATCGCCCTCATGAAGTACCGTCTTGAGGAAATGTTCCCTGGCATTAAGTATAAGATTGTGGGCGAACCTAAAGATATTGGGGCGGCTCGTCAGCTCGCCTCAGAGGACCGTTACCAGTTTCAATTTTGGGCTACCTCTCTTGTTCGAGCGCGACCACTAGGGGCGCAAGAAGGAAGCAGGGAAGGGAAAAAAGGAAGCGACAAAGGGATTGATGGCGTAATGGCTTTTATTGATGATGCAAGCGGTAAGGCAAAACGCGTCCTGGTGCAGGTGAAATCCGGTCATGTAAAGTCCGGGGATATCCGTGATCTGATTGGGACAGTGGAGGGAGAAAAAGCTGCGATAGGTGTCTTTATCACGCTTGAACCACCTACTAGGGACATGATAGCTGCTGCTCTCAAAATAGGCTTTTATCACTCAATCGGCTGGGGACAGGACTTCCCACGTATTCAGATACTCACGATTGAGGAACTGCTCCATGGGACGACAATCAAAATGCCTCCACAGTTTGGCACATTCAAACAAGCTCAGCGGGTCCAGCAAGGAGGTGCAGAACAGGCAGAGTTAGGGCTGGGATAGGGAATGTGGAAAACTTGTGTAAAACTTGTGTAAAACATGTGGATAAAACAACAGGTTGACAGTACAAGTATCTTAAAGTATAATAGCCTCGAAAGATTTCTGATTGATCAAAGTATCTTATTAGATTGGCAAATTTTCATATATTGATCAGAACACAGGGATTTTTTATGGTATTTTTTTGTTGTAGAATGTATACTTAATTTTAAGATGGGGTTGCGTGAGTGTAATGCCTTGTAAGGTACGTGAATTAAAGGCCAAGCTTCGGAGATGTGGATTTGATTGGAAGCCAGGAAAAGGTAGCCATACGACATGGAGACATCCTCTCATTCCACAAGAGAAAATTACTCTTTCGGGGTCCGATGGGAATGATGCGAAGCCTTACCAGGTAAAAGAGGTTGATGCAGCAATAGAAAAACTAAAGGAGAAGCAACGTGAATAACGTACTAGTTCGTGAGAATGAGCAAATAAAAAATAGTACGTTGAACCATATTGCGTCAAATAATGATTCAGATTCATTAAGTTTGATGTTATTGATATTGTTCTTTATTTATATTGTAGCTCTCATTCTAAATATCAAGAAGCATGAGATTGAGGAAAAAGATCATCGAGAAAATCACAGTCGTAATCATATAGATAGATATTCAATGGACATTCAATGGAGCAATGAGGACAATGCTTTTCTTGTTACTGTTCCTGAACTTCCAGGGTGTGTTACACATGGAAATACATATGAAGAAGCAACAAGACAAGGGAGAGATGCAATAGAAAGTTGGATTGAAGCGAGTCGTGAGTGGGGTGATCCTATCCCTCCTCCTCAGATACTTACTCCTGCATAATTCCTTTTGCTTACAAATACTAAGAGAGATTCAAAAAGTCTCTCTTTTTTCATGAGTTAACCATATTATTCTCCAGTAAGTAAATAAGCATCTTTGCTCGTGTATCGGCTTCGTTCTTGTCGACGCAGACAGCAAGTTCAGAGAGGTTATCGAATGGTAATTGGGCAACGGTTGGTCATGGGTGCGCCCTGAAGACATTGGAGCGTTAACCGATGCGCCTATTCTCTCCGATGATATCGAGTATGACGATCATGGCGACGTGGTCAGCGTCGGTACGGTGTTCTAGTATCCCCACTATGATATCTCTGACCCCGTTACTCAACTGTTTACAGATGGCTATGTTGATTTTGTGCGCGTAGAGTAAATCCGTTTCCCATCAATTACGCATTCACCACTTTTTTCACATGCATCAGTATTGTGTTGACAGGAACGCCGACAACCATCAGCGAACAACCAAAAACACAGACAAACGTGAAGCCGCCTGAGAAGCCGCCGGGAGAACAACGAAGAACAGCCAAAAACACTGTTCTTCGAGTCTCTCCATCGGCTTCAAACTTACGCAGGATAACGTAAAATAAAATCTCTTATACCCTGTAATAGTAGAGCTACTTGTTCTTTCGTGTATTCATTATACTTAGCATGAGCAGCCTTATTACGAAGATCAAGCCAAAAAGTAATACTCTTCTGGTCAAGTTTAGGATAAACGCTTGCTCCTGCAAGATCACTATTAAGCCGGTCCGCTTTTTTTAGTTGTGTTTGATTATTAATAGGCATATCTAAACTAATCGCATTCTTTATGCATAATTGATGAAGATGTGTTTCAAGAACACCTCCTCCTATCACTGCCGCAGCGTCTTTAAAGCCTTCATTTAGGAGGAAATCCGCCATCTCTAAAAAATCTCCAAACAATTCACCATGAATAAGCTCTCTTGCAGAGCTTAAAAAGCCTTTATCAACATCAGTGCGTAAGGCTTTCAAAATACCCGCCATCCGAGCTACTGTGTAAGGATTCTCATAAGTATATTTATCATTAATGAAAGGCAAAATTTGTTTCCCATAAACACTATCGATGCCTACTACTCGCTCAACTACGCCCACACCAGTCGCATAAAAAGTACTAATTTCCTCGAAATCTATGTCAGAAAAACTTAATCCTCCAGCCGTAGTAAATTCATGAGGACGGGCTTTCTTACATAATTCATTATAAAGATTTATAGCTGTGTCAATTTGAACTAAAAACTTCTCTTTAAGTTCCATCTCTTATACCCTTCTATATTCTTTACCACGTCAAAAACCTAAGATATTTTAACAAGAACAAGCATTCAAGTCAAAGAAAACACCAAAAGTAATAATCACAGTTTCTAATTTTTCGCTGATTTGATAAATACCTTTCTAAACGGTACGCAAATCATCTCCCTTTCAAGAGTTACTTCACCAATTTTCACGACAGGCCGTTTGAATAACATGCCGCACCGCTTCATACCATAAGCCATTTAAGCTTCATATGACAGCGACATCTGTTGGGGTACCCATTTTCCCATGGCTTAGGAAGCGTATTCATATACACAGCCTACTCATCAAAATGACAGCAATCTTGACAGCAATGCCCACGATTTCCAGCGAACTTCCACGAACAAAGGCGAACAACATAGACCCAAACCAATAATGTTGATGATGTAAAACGAGCATAAGTGAGCATGAAAACACAGGTTTTGGGATAAATCTGCTTTTCCAGAAAACTTTCTTTACCTCATCCTTTCCTTAGAAAATGATGAGTCTACATTAGAGAATGCTGAAACTTTTTATTGTTGACTTGTTATGCTCTAGAATGGCTGGTATTCTTAGTCTGTGAGGTACAGTTTCCACTTGCTA